>CAYSHR010000331.1:0-4807 GCA_964430795.1 uncultured bacterium | reverse complement strand
CGGCATCCTGGAAAAATGATGGGTCTTGATTTGAATAATCGCGTCATCCAGTGTCGTTTCAAGAGGAAGTCCTTCAATTTCCGTTCTGGGCGTCATTATCTGCCTGATGGCTGTCTGTCCAAGATCAAAAACCCGGTAGATCATATCGGCTTCTTCCTTGTCCAATTGCCCTTCTTTTACTCCGGTGGCGGCAAGCTGCCTGAATTCAGCTTGATTAATAGCTCTTGGCGTCATGTTGCCGGCTCCAAAAGCCGAGGTAAGGCTGCTTACAAGTTTGACAATGAGGAACCTTGCGGGCGTAATCAGAAAAAAGAAAATTTTTAAAGGCAATGAAACCGATCTGGAAAAAAACATCGGCCTGCTTATGGCAACGGATTTTGGCGCTATCTCTCCGAATATCAAAATAATAACGGTAAGGATGATTACAGGCGCCCACCGGTATTTATCCTGCCAGACGGCATAAAAAACTCCCGCTGAAATAGCTGAGATTGATACGTTGACAAACTCATTACCCATCAGGATTGTGACAATAAGCTTGCGCGGATCCTTTAGAAGAAATAATATCCTTTTGCCTGAAGATGATTTTTCCCTGCCCAGCCGATCTCTTTGAATTGCCGAGATGGAAAACAGGGCGGTCTCGGATCCTGAAAAGAAGGCTGATAGCCCAAGCAAGGCGGCGATTAATGCCATTTGGGGTATTTGTTGTTCAAGCCCTATGATTTCTATCTCCCCAGGTTATGTCTGTAACCGGCTCTGGTTGTGGAAAAGGGTTCGCCCTCATATGTAGCTGTTATCTTACCATCCCCGGATTCAAAGAGACCGATTTTCTCAATTGTTGATCCAAGGCTTATTATTCTCTTCTGTGCCTCCTCATAATTATCAGGGGGCAGGGCGCAAAGCAGGGCATAATCGTCGCCAAATGACGCGGCTATGGAAAAAGCTTTCTTTTTGCCAAAGGCTTTTACCGCGGCGGAAGGCACCGGCAGTTTTTCAATCCGGATATTTATATCGCATTTGGAATCAACAGCCAGGTGGCCGGCGTCAGCCAGAACCCCATCCGATATATCAATCATAGCTCTGGCGGAAAATTCTTTTGCCAGGGCATATCCAACATTTAACAAAGGCTTCGGTCTGGCGTATGCCTCTATCAAAGCATCTTTATCATCAACGCTCTTCCCTGTCTCCAAAAGTTCAAAACCGGCGCCGGCTTTGCCGATAAAGCCCAACGCGCAGAGCAAATCTCCTTCTTTGGCGTTGTGACGAGTAACAGGAAAATCGGTCTGACCCATAGCTGTGATTGAGACGGAAAAAGGGCCGTCTGTAGCGGTTGAGTCCCCCCCGGCGACCTGGGCGTTATATTTTTTCGAGCATTCGCTGACACCTTCTATAAAGGCAAGCAGATCATCTTTTGGCATGGCGATGGGAATGGCAAGGGACATAAACAGAAATATCGGTTTTTCCGGATCAGCGCCTGACGCGGCCAGATCAGATAGATTAACCGCCACCGAGCGCCATCCCATATCTTTCCAGGAGATATAACGCTCTGAAAAATGAAAACCATGGGTTAACATGTCTGTTGTTACAAGCTGAACTCCCACAGAGATCGGCGCCAGGTGGGCGCAATCATCCCCGATGCCTTGCACCAAGCCAGGAGCCGGTGTTCCAAAATACTCCTTTAAAATGTCGATAAATAGAAATTCCCGCATCACCCTGTCTCCTTATGGGCCGCTGTTGCTTTTGTCCAGATGTTCGAGGTATTGGCATACCTTTTCCAGGTCTCCAGTTATTGGAAAGCCGGGCAGGCTGGATAATATGCGCCTGCCGTAGTGCTTTGCCCTGATTCTCGCGTCAAATACACCAAGAAGTCCTCTGTCCCCCTTATTTCTTATCAATCTGCCAAGACCTTGTTTAAGTGTAATTATAGCCTGTGGGAGTTGATAATCCATAAAAGGATTTCCCTCATTCTTTTTTATCACCTCAATTCTTGATTCCACAAGGGGTTCTCCGGGAGAGGCAAAAGGCAGCTTGTCAATCAGCACCACAGATAATGAACTTCCAACTACGTCCACTCCTCCCCAGAAACTCGCTGTGGCAAAAAGTACTGAATGTTCATCTTTTCTGAACTTTTCAAGAAGAGCGCTTTTGGCGCCATGCCCTTGAAGTAGTACAGGAAAGGGCAGATTGTCAGCTATCAGATCATAAACAGCATGCATGTTCCTGTAGCTTGTGAACAGGCAGAAGCCCCGGCCTTTTGACGCCAGAAGGATTTTTTCCATTTCCAAGGCGACAGCCTTAACGAAATAGGGGTCATTAGGGTAGGGAAGGTCTCTTGGCAGGTAGAGAACACCCTGGTTTTGGTAGTCAAAACAGGAGTCGCCGATTTCCTCAATGGCTTCTAATTCAAGACCTATTCTGTTTTTATAGAATTCAAAATTGTTATCAGTAGTCAGAGTCGCGGAACAAAGGGTCATGCTTTTAGCGCAATCAAAAAGAGCATGGGCAATGGGCCCGGCCAGTTCAATGGGGGAGGCGTTAACAAATACGCCGCCTTTTCTTATCTCAACCCAATGGACTTGAGTTTCATTGTCAACAGCCAAAACTTTATCAAGATCGACTATTAGCTCCTCTGTTCTGCTTTCCAGAGCCTTAACAATATCAGGATCATTTTCCGGCCGAATACCGGAAAGATTTCTTCCCACCGATTCAAGAGATTGGGTAAGTTTTGCCTGAGCCTCAAAAATATTATCATCCACCATATTTTCCCTTAGACGGAACTTCTCCATATCTTTTTTCGAAAACTGAACAAAGAAATACTCTGAGGCACTCCTAAGGTTTTTCAGGCCGGTTACAATTTTATTGTCATTTATCTTTAATATTCCCAATTGGGCTGACACATCCCTTGCCAACTCCTCGATTCTGTAATTTGAAATCCGGGTTCCAAAAAACTGAGTTGCCACATCCTCTATCTGGTGGGCTTCATCCAGAATAACCGCCTGGTATCTTGGTATTACCTCTGTTGCGCCGTTTTCCCTAACGGCAAGGTCGGCGAAAAACAGATGGTGATTCACAATAATAATATCGGCCCGTGCAGCCGTCATTTTCATTTTTGTAAAAAAACATTCCTGGTTTAAAGGGCAATTTTGCCCCCGGCAATAGTTTGGATTTGAGTTAACCATGGGCCAGGCTGAAAAGTCATCGGGCAGATCATAAAGCTCTTCCCGGTCACCTGTTTTTGTAACGGAAGACCAATCCAGGAGTCGATTAAAATGGCTGGTTTCGTCAATGCCTTTGAAGGTCGGTTGGGCCAGAAAAATCCATAATCGGTTCTTGCAAAGATAGTTTTGACGCCCTTTCATAAGGGCGCTTTTTACTTCCTTTCCAAGGACTTTTTGGGCCAGGGGAAGATCCTTGTTTATTATCTGCTCTTGAAGGGCTTTGGTGCCCGTGGATATAACTACCCTGTGAGGATATAAAATTACGGGAATGAGGTAGGCAATGGTTTTTCCGGTTCCTGTTGGCGCCTCATATAGCAAAATTTCCTCGTTTTTGAGAGCGAATTCCACTTTTTGAGCCATGGTTCCCTGAGAAGGGCGGGATTCAAACCCGGGCATATTCGCTGACAGCAAACCCTTGGGAGTAAAGATATTTTTGATGTTTTTCATAATAAAATGATTTTTTGATGATGCATAAGAGTTAATTAGTGCCCATCCCAAAACTCCGTTGGGTGCTTGTGTTGTTCCCTGGCCCCAAATGAGCAATTTTTCGCGAGGTCAAGGAAATCAGTGGTTTGAGCAGAGGCGTACTCATGTACTGCCCACTATCAAAACAGCGAATTGATGCCGCGATCGTGGAAAAGGACCATTTCGGGACGGGAACGATTTAAAACAGTTCCTCTATACCGGATGGGCTGACTCTGAGCAAGGTGAGGCTTTTTGATACATCCCCATTTTCCATGAATGTAGTCTCGCCTGTAACTCCAGGGTATTGATAAACACCCAGGAGCCCGGTTCGCACCGAGGAACGCCCTTCACCATAACCTTTATTTAAAAGATCGGAGATTATTCCGATACAATCATATCCATGCCCTGAAAGGTGAGTGGGCGGCCGGCCAAAATCTTCCTCATACCCAGTCACAAAGGAGCTTACAATCGGTTTTGTGGAATAAAGAAAAAAGGAATCGACAATTACCGTATCCTCAAGGTAGCCGCCGGCTTTGGCCGCAAGGGATTCTTTGTTCCATGCCGGCGTGCCAAGAAGGACTTTTCCCTTAATCCCAAAATAGACAAGTTGGGGCGCAAGCAGGGCAATACGGTCCGCCGTATCGGGAATAAATATGGCATCAAAGTCGCCGCCGCCCATTATTCGCCTGACCTGATGCCTGAAATCGGTTGTGTCGGTGCTGTATGAAACTGAGGCGGTAATGTCCATCTTCATGGGGTCCATATATTTCGCGAACCGCTTCGCGTAAGCTTTTCCCAGCTTTGTTTCCGGGTAAAGAAGAGCAAATCCACGGCACCCTTTCTGTAAACCGGCATAGCGGATAAGGGTCTTTACCTGGAGACCAAGGGTCATGGCGTTACGGAAAACCCAGTCGCCTATATCGCAAATATCCTCGGAGGTTGACAACACTATAATCGGTATACCGAGCTTTTGTGCTTCCTGGGCGGCGACTAGGGAGGTGTTTTTCATTAGAGGGCCGACTATGGTCATTATCGCGGGATTATCGGCAAGCTCTCTAACTGCCGCCAAAGTGGTTTCCTTATTCCCTTTGGAATCCTTTATTACAATCTCTATTTTCGCGCCATTT
>CAYSHR010000330.1:0-4825 GCA_964430795.1 uncultured bacterium | reverse complement strand
CAAGCCCCTCAGAGGCGCCCTCTATAAGGCCGGGGATGTCCGCGAAAACAACCTGCCTGTATTCATCTGTCATAATGGCGCCCAGGTGGGGACTGAGGGTTGTAAAAGGGTAGGCCGCGACTTTCGGTTTGGCATTGGAGAGAGCTCGAATAAGGGTGGATTTCCCTACAGAGGGAAAACCTATAATTCCCACATCGGCAATTACTTTAAGCTCAAGGAGGTACCATTTTTCTGTTCCGGATCGCCCTTCTTCGGCCCTTCTTGGCGCTTTGTTGGTTGAAGAAGTAAAGCGTGTATTTCCCCTGCCGCCTCTACCACCTTTGGCCGCGATGAACTTCTGCCCTTTTTCTGAAAGATCGGCAATAAGCTCTCCGGATTCGGGATTTTTGATAAGAGTTCCCGGTGGGACATGAACAAGGGTCTCCTCACTGTTTCTCCCATGCTTTCCAGAGCCTTTACCATGGACTCCCCGCTTTCCGATATAGCGATTGTTATATTTGAGATCAATAAGATTTATCCTTGTGGAATCGGCGACAATCACCACCGACCCGCCATTTCCTCCATCACCACCGTCAGGCCCGCCTCTTGGAACAAACTTCTCTCTTCTGAAACTGACGCACCCGTTGCCTCCATCCCCTGAGCGGGTGAATATCTTTACCTCGTCAATGAATCTCATATCTATCCGTGAATGTTGTTATATTTAAAAGATACCATTCAAAAGCCATAGCTTGCAACCACCAAGAAAAAAGGCGCTCCCGATTTTTAGGAACGCCTCACATTTTTATTGATTTTTTTTATTCCGCGGCTTCCATGGCCTCTGGATATACGCTTACCTTTTTGCGTCTTTTGTCTTTTCGCTCAAAGGAGACAACGCCATCAACCTTGGCAAAGAGGGTATAATCACGTCCCATGCCCACGTTGTCGCCTGGATGGATTCTTGTCCCAAGTTGTTTGATTATGATGGTTCCCGCCTTTATCGGCTGCCCGCCATAAACCTTGACGCCATAACGGCGGCCTTGGGAATCCCGACCATTTCTACTTGAGCCGGCTGCTTTTTTGTGTGACATTAATCGACCCCTTTCATCTATAAATCAATGGAATTGATCTTGACCTGGGTGAAATATTGCCTGTGACCCTGCTTTTTCCTGTAACCTTTGCGTCTTTTGAACTTGAAGACGATGATTTTTTTTGCCCTCTCCTGAGCTATTATCTCCCCTGAAACCTTTGCGGTTTTTAAGTAAGGGGCGCCAATGTGGAGGTCATCATCGGTCTTTACCATAAGAACTTTGTCCAGAGTCACCTGGTCGCCGATTTCACCGGGAAGTTTTTCGAGTTTAATCAATTCGCCGGTGGTTATTTTTAACTGTTGTCCACCGGATTCAATTACAGCATACATAACCATCTCCTGTTAAAGGCAAATTTATATGCCTTAAAATACTCAAAGAAGGATGGTTTTTACATGGTTAAGTTCCTGATGTCAAGGCATTTATTTTCTTTTTGGGCAATGGAAAAACCCTCTTAAACAGGAAAAAGTCAATTTTTACTTTTTTTATCCTGTGGGTTTGCTTGACATGGACTTGAAACGGCGGCTATAATCTAACGGATTTTTATGGTATGGTTAGTTATAACTTGTTTATTTGTCAGAGTTTTTTTGCTCCCTTTATTTGGCTGGAGGTAAGCTGTGAAACGGTGTATTTTACTAACAATAGCGTTAATTATTGTCATTTCAACACCGGTATACGCCATTGATATTCAGAATTTTAACAGCGCTATAGGAAGCAATAATCTCTTTACAATGTATACCTCGGACCCGTTAAAGCCGTGGCAATTTGTTCTTGGCGCCTCTTCCAACATAGCTGGAAATCCTTTGATATTCTCTTTGCCAAATGACGAGGAACTCAATGTTGTCAGTCAGATGGTGGGCAACCAATTCTACCTGGCCTTTGGCATTGCCGGGTATGTCGATATTGGGGTGGCTGGTAGTTTCAATCAGCTTTCCGGCGAGGATTTGGATAAAGGAGCATTGGTTTCGACTCTATTCGCCGCGGATAATGATCTCTCATATCTGGGCGCCGGCGATGTCAGAGTTATGCTTAAAGGGCGGATATTGGAGAATAAACCAAATAGAGTAGGCATCGCCCTGGTTCCTTTCGGCCATTTTCCAACAGGCGCCCCGGAGTATTATAACAGCGCCGGAGCATCGGACTTCGGCGGCCTGCTTGTTCTTGATAAGCGATTCGACAGAGTTAACATTATTCTTAACGCGGGATATAAATATAAAGGCGTCTCAGAAGGAGAAGATGGGCAGGACATCATCCCAACCGATGAGATGCTGATCGGTGTGGGCCTTAGCGTTTGGGCTCACCGCTACGTTGATGTCATCGCTGAAGTAAATGGAAAAACAGTGGACTATGGACTCGAAAACGTGGACCCGGAAGTTCCCATCGAGATCGATCTTGGAGCAAAACTTTACGGAGGGTATGGTCTTTCCTTTATGGCGGGCGGCGGCGCGGGATTGACCTCAGGCATAGGAAGTCCAACTTACAGAGCCTTTCTCGGCTTTGAATTCACTTTCCCAAAGATTGATAGAACGCCGCCCATGGCAGCCAGGGGCGGCCCAGCCGTAGACGCCAATTCCAAAACCGAGGATAATGACAGAGATGGCCTTGTTAACTGGGATGAGACAAATACTTATGGTACTGATTTTATGAACCCCGATACTGATGATGATGGTTTGAAAGATGGTCAGGAGATAAATAAATACAAGACTGATCCGGTCAAGATGGATACCGATGGCGATGATCTTTCCGATGGCGAGGAAGTTAAACTTCATAAAACCAACCCACTCAAAACAGATAGTGACGATGACACCCTTGCCGACGGAGTTGAGGTAAGAAACCTCCGTACAAATCCAACTACAAAAGATACGGACGGAGACGGCAGCCCCGACAATATTGACGGCGCTCCTCTTCAGGCTGAAACGATAAATGGTTATAAAGATGGCGACGGCATTCCTGAAGTCACCCTGGCAAAGCGCCCCTCCGGCGTCACTCTGTTCCAGGACATAATCTGGCTTCCGAATAAAATTACCTGGACTGGGAGGCGAAAGGACAAAATAGCCGCCCCGTCCATGCCCATGCTGGATGACATTGCCGTGATTCTATCCGACTATTCTGATGTAAAGCTTCAGATCGAGTGCCATGTGCCCAGAGGCGCGGATTCCGATAAATCCCTGAGGCTTACCCTTCGCAGGGCGGGAAATATCAGATCATATCTGATTAAAGCCGGAATCAGTGAAAGCAGGTTGACAGCCATTGGGCAGGGATCGGATTATCCCATAGCTTCAAATGCTAACCCGGAAGGGCGTGAAAAGAACAGAAGAACCCGGTTTAATGTTGTAAAATGAAGCACTTGAAAAATGGGGATAAGGCGAAGGGTGCTAAGATAAGCTCTTGTTGTATCGTTGTTCGTGGACAAGTAAATTGCCTGGACTACAGCACCAGGCATCAACCTAAGCCCATATAAACCTGAAAAGCGGTCAAAATAAAATTTGTTTGATCGGAAGTAAAATAGATATAGTAAAAATCAAATATATATACGGAACCTATTATGGGGTGTAAGGGTAGGAAGTGGAGAGTCACCAGAATTCATTTGGGGTCAGGGTGTTGTACGAGATACTCTGTCGCTTTTTGAGCATCTTCCGAATCAAGAGGCTGAATTTTAGCATAATCTAAATTCCTTTAAAAACGTTAGACACTCATCGCGAAGAAGATCGCTATGTATGGATAGAAGCAACGATGGGCGAACTTCCCGTCACAATTTCTGCTGTCATATGGATGTATCTTAACTATTTTCCATTTCTTGGCCTCTAATATGCAAATCAATTTAATGATTTTTTTGTAATATGCTTTGACAAAATGAATCATAAAAGATAAAATCCAATTGAGTAGTAAGTCAAAGTCTTTTGATTTCAATTGCTTTAGCTTGCTTTATTGATAAATTAGTTTAGGAAAAAACGTTTTGAGATATAAGATTTTATTCTACATTTTCGCTTTTTGCGCTGTTGGAATCCTGCCCGCGGTTTCATTAGGAACAGGTTATAATATTGAAAAATCCGATCCCTGTGGAGTAGCTAAGTTCTCAGGGGAGGGCGCTGATTTCTCATTGGAATGCGCGATTCATTTGTGCCCTTTTGACGCGGCGTGCGGCGGTACAAAACTTTATGAAAAACTCACTATTTTGAGGCAGGTAAGGGAGAAGGTGCTTAAAACCTCAAAAAGGGGCAAGGTCTACGCGGCCCTGTTGGGCCGGCATGGCGCCGAGCTTGCCAGGCTTGTTTTAGAGGATCCCGAGCTTGCTGAAGGTGTAAGAAATATCGCAAAAATACTTATTCCAATTGGAAAAGATATTCTTGCCGCGGATCTGGACAGCGAGAATTTCCTTCTCGATTCCCAGGACGCGGTTAAAATCAAGATTGTCTCTTTGAAGTTTGAGGAAAAAGCTTCTCCCGCTTTAAGACAAGAGATTATTGAGTTGCGGTTTGAATTGGATGAGTATGTAAACAAAACCGTGAGGGAGATTCTGGCAATGCTACACGGTTTCAATCCTCAGGATGAAGTAAGGAAATTGAAAGAGGCTGTTCCCAAGTTGCTGCCTATAAACTGACCCGCATAATTCATACAAAATTTCATTTCTTCCTTGACACCTTCCCTTGCCCGCCATTCCAGGCATTGACCCCGAATCAAAGCCCTCTTTTTCGTCCCAAAGTTTTTTTCATTTTTCTCTTGACATCCCCCCCCCCTTGATATGATAGCTTTGTAACGAG
>CAYSHR010000329.1:1784-4828 GCA_964430795.1 uncultured bacterium | reverse complement strand
GATTGCCCTTGAGGAAATTTCAGATGAGACCACCAGAATATTTTTATATTGTCCACTGGCGATAAAGTTCGCGGCCACATTAAAAGCCACCAGAAAGCTTAAACACGTCGCGTGGACGCTCATAGCCGAGATTCCCGAATCCTCCATACCCAGATGGCGCTGAATAAGGGGGCCGCCATCGGGAATAGCCTGTTCCTGGGAACCTGAGCCGTTCAAGATCAAATCGGCATCGCGGATATCCAGGCCGGCATCATCAAGAGCTTCTTTCCCGGCCTGGGCGCCCATCCAGGAACTGGAAACACCGTCATCAACCCATCGCCTTTTCTTCACGCCGGCGGAGGTTTTGTCAATATATCCCGGTTCAAGGCCGGCCAGCTTTTCAACTTCATCGTTTGCCACAATCCTGTCAGGCAGATATCTTCCCATGCCTATTATTTTTACCGGCAATGGATTATTCAAAAGTCACATCTCCCATATAATTTAATCAGTTCCTTTTTCAACCAACTCGCTCCAAGCCAAAGGGCAATGACTGGGGACAAAACACAAATCAGGCATGTCTGTTTGGAGTTGCCTTAAATTCGCGTATGTCCTGTCTTGGGCCGGTTTGTCCTTGGCGATTATTCTATGTACACCAAAATTTTTTCGTTTTTCAACAAGAGCCTCTCTGTTCCAGATGCCGTCAGCGCAAAGAAAAATATTTCCTCCTTTTTCATTTTTGACAAAAGCGCCAATCTGCCCTTCTTTATGCCCGGGCAGGTTTACAATCATGATTGAACCATCTTGGAAAATATCCAGGGAATTTTTAAAAGGCCCGATAGCCGGTCCGGCCGGATCAGGCAGCAATAGCAACCTGGCTGTTAAATCATCAGGGAGAAGATCAATAAGAAGGTGATCCAGCAAAGCCTTTATCCCCGTTTTTCCAGCGATCTTATTCCAGGCGCGCCATTGGCAAAGAATCCTGGCTTTGGGAAAATCCCTGAGCCCCCCGATATGATCCGGGTCAAAATGAGAAACAATAATCCACTTTACATCCTTTGGATCAATGCCGCGAGCCTCTAATTGTGGCGCCGCGTTTTCCTCTGATTTTATATCCACGGGTGTGGCCAGTCCATATAACCTTTGTGGAAACCTCTTTGTCGCGTCAAAGAACCTGGTGGAATATCCGGTGTCAAAAAGAACGTGGCCATGATCCGGGTGATTAATGTGGGCGAAAAGAGCCGGAATATCAACTTTTTTCCAGCTATTGCCGGTCCCGATTAATTTTTCGGCGGCCCTGGTTTTACCGGCGCCATATATGCTCAGGTTCATCGATGGCTGATTTTTTATATCAAAAAATTCATTATTCCCGGTTTTTGCTCCGGGTTTCTCCCCTTTTTTCTCACCAGTCCGGTTTAAAAAATCCTCTATGCCATCCCGCCATTTTACTTTTGGTTTATAATCAAGGTCCTTTTTCGCCGCTGAGATATCATATGTCTGGGTATAAGCCATGATACTCACTTTGTATTGGGTAAGAGCCGGCTCCCCGGATAGAGGTAGAGTCCGCCAGACCTTTTCCAGTATACCCCCGACCTTCATTGCCTTTTTAATGCCGATTTTTTTCTTTGGTTTCGAATAACCTGATTTTTCTGCTATCAGATCAATAACTTCATAGAGCCTTACATCCTCATCTCCGGTAATAATGTAGGTTTTGCCCGAAGCTTTTTCTGATTCCAGAGCTAAAATGATGGCCTCTACCACGTCGGTTACATGAGTAAGATTGGTCATGGCCCGCCCCTGGCCAAAAATGGGAAGCCTACCTTTTGAAATCGCCTCGATTATCCTGGGAAATACAGACCGGTCCCCGGGACCATAAATAGCTTTTGGCCGGATGATTACAGTCTTGAGCCCCTTTTTTCCCGCTTTGGCTACTTCCAACTCGCCATAAGCTTTAGTCTGGGAATATTCGGAAACAAAATTTTTTGGCAGCGGGTGCTCCTCTGTAAGTCCAATCTGGGCGCCGTGAACAGACATAACGCTGGGGGAAGAGATATATATCAACTTCTTTACACCTTTATGTAGGCACCCCTTGATGACATTTTTTGTGCCGGTAACATTAATATCAAAAAAGTCCTGGTATTTTCCCCACGCGCTGGACAGGGCGCCGCAATGAATTACCGCCCATACATTTTCACAGACAGAAACCATGGAATCTTTATCACGTAAATCAACAGGGCGAAAATCAGCGCCATAAGAAGCAAGCTCCAGGCCGATTTTCGGGTCCCTTCCCAATGCTTTTACAGGGATGGATTTTCGAAGAAGAGCTTTTACAAGATAGCTGCCAAGAAAGCCTGTGGCGCCGGTTACAAGAACCGTATTTGTTTTGGCGTCGGTTTCTTTGGCGACATTTATCAATATTTCCGGTTTTTTATCAATAGTTGCCATTTTAACTTCTCTGTATCTGGTTTACCTACATGGAATGTTGAAAAACTCTTTTCTCTCTTTTTCAAGGTTTGTTAATTCTTATCGGTATCTTTCCTCAATTCTCAAATTCAGTTTGTTATCTCATATGGAAATTATATTATGGTTCAACCGGGTCAGGGACGCCATTAATCAATTCTTTCAGCCAATCAGTAAATGGGACGTCATTTACCGAAGTATCGAAATATCCGGCCACAGGGTTCTCAGGATTGTCATCAGTATCTTCCCAGAGGGTAATGCCATGGGAGTCGGCTTCTTTGAAATAGGTGGACCATCGTCCTGAGGGAAGCAGATGATTGTCACGCAATTCAATAAGTGCTTCTTGATAGACATCAAGAGGTAAAGGGGTCTGTAGAATGAGGCCGAGACAGTCATCCTGCCCTGGTCCCATAGCTTTTCTAATTGCCACATCCCTGGTTGTTCCAAAAAGGCCGAAAGAGGCTTTTGGATATTTTTCCGCCAGATATGTTTGAATTTCAGCAATGCCGTCATGATTTGGTTGTATGCAATCGTAGCAATCGTCCGGGATAGCCACATGTACATTGTAAAGCAGGTCCACTATCCGTTGATAGCAGGGGCTAAGACCG
>CAYSHR010000329.1:0-1771 GCA_964430795.1 uncultured bacterium | reverse complement strand
ATCCAGGAAAAATAGTGGACCGGAGTCACTAAGCAGAGAAACGGTAATTTCGGGAAACGCCTCAGCAACAAGAGGGTAGGAGAGGAGAGTTCCATAGGCGCCGGCGCTAAGGCCGATAACCATTACCTTGGAAACCCGTTTTTCAAAAATATATTTGATTTCGTTAACGAATTTAATCATGTTCCGGTAACCGACAAACTGCTGTTTCTCGGACATTCCCAAGGCGTATCCATTCTCCTTGGACCCGAAATGGGCGTCTCCAGTGCAATATGGAATGTATACGGAGTTCCAGTTATGGAAGGGATTCTCGTTGTTTGTTGTATTAAAAACAGCGGCTTGCAGGTATGTGGGGATAGCTTCTGAAAAATGGCTCCAGCCAAAAGTTTCCGGGCATGCGTCGCAACTTCCGCTATCCGCGCATAATCCCCCGCCATCCAGAAATATCAACAGATTTTTTGAACCATAGGTCTTACGAACTCCAAAGCCGGCAGTAGAGCCATCTCTGCACTCAGCGCCTGAGATGTCATGCCATACCCATTGACCTGAGGTCGAGTCGTCATCGTCATCATCGGCAATGGAATCATCATCATCAGCCTGGCTGAAAAAACAGGCGTATGCCTCATTACAACCATTTGAGCCGGCAATACATGACTGGAGATCATCGGAAATTGAATCCTTCTTTGAATAACACTCAGTGAGATCCAGGTATCCGCCAATTTCCAGCAGATCACAAGCAACAAGCTTTTCGCAAATATCCAAAGAATCAACGTCGCACTGACAATCATCATTATCAAGGCATGAAATAATCCCTATTATGAGACTAATAAGTAGAAAGAAAAAAAAGAGAAAAGCATAAAAATAGTTCATCTGCGCCGACTCATTTCCAAAATGGAGAGATATTAACATTTTCTCATTGGTATAATAACATCCAAACAGACCATTGTCAATCCGGGCGAAGCATGCTATCTAGTTGTTTTTCCTATCATTTCATTCACTAATGACTTTTTTCCATTCTTTACAAATTCTACAGTCGGCTATTTGGTTAATCACCCGGTGTTCTGATTTGGAAATAATTGAGGCGAACTTGGAGATGATTTTTAACGCCAGAGACGCATATTTTTTAGTTTCACCCAAAAATATTAGAAAAGGGAAAGGTTTTTCATAAAAAGCAAATGTTTTTCTCAGATTGCATCTTCTTGTAATTACAAGCATTTAAATGCTTTCTTTTAAAATATTCCTATTTTTTTCTATTTTTTTCCTAATGTTGTGGATTTCCAGACCGAAATAAAGTAGAATGTGGTCCTAAGTAGTGGTAGAGGCGACTTTTGATAATTTGATTTGTATGAGATCGCTTTAAATTTTTTTGCATATTTTTGTTTGGATTCTTTCTTGCGTCTACTTGCATAAAAATATTTTGCGCTTCTTTTATTGCTTATTATCAATAGGTTGTACATTTTTATGCAAGAATATGTGTGAAAAGGGTTGACTTTTTGTAAAGTTTTACTTATTTTTTACACAGTTTGCTTGGACCTATCTTTAACATTGATAAGGAGAATAAGGGTATGAAACGTTGGTATTGGCTTTTAGCACTGGTATTGTCGCTTATGTTGTCCATGTCTGTTATCGTCGCTTGTGGCGATGATGACGACGACGATGACGACAACGACGATGATGATGACGATGGCGATGATGATGACTACCAGGATGATGATGACAACGCGGATGAAGATGACGATGATGATGACTCTGGCGATGATGATGATGTAACAGC
>CAYSHR010000328.1:0-4834 GCA_964430795.1 uncultured bacterium | reverse complement strand
CCCAATCAATGCCTTTTTTGGTAAGGGCTGAAAAGATTTCTCCGGTAAAGTGTAGGGCGGCGGTGGGCGCGGCTATGGCGCCTTTTTCTTTGGCGTAAATGGTCTGGTATCGCTTGCGATCAAGCTCTTTTTGTAAATCCGATCCACCTTCGTTTCTCTTTATATAAGGAGGGAGAGGCATTATTCCATATGCCCTGATTTCCTCATTCACGGCTTTTTCAGATGGAAACTCCATCAGGTAGTTGCCGTTGGAAAGCCGCCTTCTAGTTTTCACATTTGTACAGGAGAGGGTTATTGAGGTTCCTTCTGATAAATGCTTAGAGGTTTTGACCATGGATTCCCAAGTAAGGCTGTCATGGAGGGGATTCAGCAGCAGCAACTCCACTTTTCCCCCAGTCTCTTTTTTTCCAAAAAGGCGAGCCGGAATAACTTTTGTGTTGTTCAGGACCAGCAGCTTAACGCCGGCCTCCCTAAGCAGATCCGGCAGTTGGGAGAATTGATTATCAGACAGGGGCTCATGATTAAGAGGGAGAAGAAGGAGCCTGGACTGATCTCTTTTGTTCGTGGGGTGTTGAGCAATAAGCTTTTTGGGCAGATGGTAATCGAATGCGGACAGTTTCATTTCCACCTGACCAGAAAAACTAAGAGAAATCCCAGAGAAATTAAAAGGAAACCCAGAACTCTTAATGGGCCGTTTGACACCAGTAAGATTTGTCCAAGGGTTTTTTTCATGCCTCCTGGAAAAAAGGCGTAGGGCGTTCCTTCAATAACAAGAACGATGCCCAGCGCCATCAAGAATATTTTCCAGGTTTCCATTTTATTCTATAACTCTTACTCTTTCATGGCTTTCTGGATGAAAGGCGTAAAGAGGTCGATGGGCAGCGGGAAGAGCGTTGTTGTGTTATTCTCGCTGGCCACCTCGGTGAGAGTCTGGAGGAACCTTAGTTGAAGCGCGCTAGGGGAACTGGCCAGAACATTCGAGGCTTTGGCGAGTTTTTCAGAAGCTTGCAATTCACCTTCGGCCGCGATAATTTTGGCTCGACGTTCACGTTCGGCCTCAGCCTGGCGGGCCATGGCTCTTTGCATGTCAGCGGGAAGGTCGATATGTTTTACTTCAACGGAAGTAACCTTGATGCCCCATGGATCTGTGGATTTATCGATAATGTCCTGGAGTCTGTGATTGATTTTATCCCTCTCTGACAAAAGATCATCAAGCTCAACCTCGCCCAGCACCGAGCGCAGGGTGGTCTGGGAAAGCTGGCTGGTGGCATAGATGAAATTTTCAACCTGAATAACCGCGTCTTTGGGATTCATTACGCGAAAATAGAGAACCGCGTTGACTTTTACAGATACATTGTCCCTTGTGATGACGTCCTGAGGTGGAACATCCATAGTTACGATACGACCCGAAATCCTTACCATGCGGTCAATCATGGGGATAATCCAGATAAGCCCCGGTCCTTTTGGGTCTCCGGTTACACGACCAAGACGAAAAACAACGCCGCGCTCGTATTCATTCAGAACACGAATGCCTGAGAGGATAAGAACCACAACGATTCCAACCGCGATAATAAATGGTGTAAACATGCTTGCCTCCAGGTTAAAATTATAAATCTAATCGTTCTTATTGACAGTAATTTCAAGGCCGATAGAAGAGGCTTCCGTAGCCGTTACCCTATCTCCTTTTTTTATTTCCTGGTCTGATCGGGCATTCCAGATTTCACCTACGATCTCAACTTTGCCCATATCTCCCGGTCCAAAATCCGTTGCCGCCACGCCAATACGTCCGATAATGCCTTCTCTCATAGTCTCAGGTTTTCTGCGAAACGTCCTGACAATCAAGTAGGTGATTCCCGCTGTAAAAGCGCCAAAAACCAGTACCGATGGAATGATATAGGACCAACTGACCTGCAATGAAAAAGAATATGGATTCACGATTTTCTCCGGTGCGTCAAAAAGAAATAATGAGCCGACTGTCAGGCAAACAAGGCCGGCAATGGTCAGGCCGCCGTAACTTGTAAATTTGAACTCCAAAATAAATAGGGCGCCGCCAAGCAAAATCAACATTATGCCAATGGAATTTATTGGAAGAACCTGGGAAGCCATGAGGAATAAAACAATGCAAACAACACCGATTATTCCCGGAACAATTAGGCCTGGATGGGAAAACTCGGCGTAAATACCCAGAAAACCGATAATCATAAAAAGATAAGCCAGGTTGGGATCAGCAAGAAGGTTAAGGAGCTTATGCTTCCAATCCATCTGAAATCTTACGACTTTGGCATCTTTTGTATTCAGAGTAATTTTTCCAGAGGCCAGCTTTACTTCTCTGCCGTCCACTTTTTTTAACAACTCAGGCAGGTTTTCAGCTATCACCTCGATTACGTTAATTTTTAGCGCTTTTGTCGAGGTTATTGCCGAGGCTTCCCTAACTGCTTTAATGGCCCATTCTTTGTTTCTTCCCCGTTTTTCGGCAATGCCTTCCACTTTTGAGGCAAGATCATTTGTAACCTTGCTTTTCATTGTCTCGTCCATTTCACCTGTACCGGATACCGGCGACGCCGCGCCGATATTGGTTGCCGGCGCCATGGCCGCGATGTCCGCGGCGAGTGTAATTACAGCGCCCGCGCTACCGGCTCGCGCGCCGGGAGGAGAAACATAGACAACTGAAGTGATTTCTGATTTAAGCAACTCCTCCACTATGTCAAGAGTTGATTCAACAAGACCTCCTGGAGTATCCAACTCAATGATGAACATTTCAGCGCCGGCATTAACAGCCTTTCTGTAACTTCTGATTATATAATCGGAACTGCCCGGATTGATGCTTCCATCAATAGTTATTACGTGAATCTCATTCTGCTCCGCCTTATCTTCTGTCTGTGCGAAAACAAAAACGGAGGCGCCAAAAAGGATAAAAGCCATCCAGATTATAAGAAATAATTTTGATCTCATTTATCGACCTTTCCGGTTTCCATTTCCCACCCCAACTCCGACATGATCATTTTCAGGTCTTCCCATGCAGGTCTTTTATTGGATGGGTTTCGGAGCAAGGCGGCAGGATGAAAAGTGGGCATTACTTTTATTCCCTTATATAAATGCCACTTGCCCCTCATTTTTCCAATTGGTGTTTTTACCCGCAATAGATTCTGAGCCGCGATCCTGCCAAGGGCGCAAATGACTTTCGGTTTGACAAGATCGATTTGAGCATCCAGGAATTTTCCGCATGCAGTAGCTTCATCCGGTTTTGGCTCCCGATTTCCAGGAGGGCGGCATTTTACAATGTTGGCGATATATACATCCTCACGGGTTTTTCCCAGGCCGCCTTCTATCATTTTTGTAAGGAGTCTGCCGGCGGCGCCAACAAAAGGTTCGCCCTTGATATCTTCGTCCCGGCCAGGTCCTTCGCCAATAAACATTAACTTCGCGTCAACAGCGCCGACGCCAAATACGATTTTGGTCCGCTTTTTATAAAGTTCGCATCGCTGGCAATCTCCGATCCACTTTGATATATCATCCAGAGTATTAATGTCAGGCGCCTGCTCATTATCCAATAGACCGCCAGGATTCGCCGGCGAAACGGCCGCGCCCTTTTTTTTGTTTTTCAATGCCGCGAAAAAGGGACCGCCTCCGGCGTTTTTGAGATTGTTCATGGCTTTTTCAGACAAAGAGACATTGCTGCCGTTTTCCTTTAGATGGGCAAGCAACTCAGCCACCGAATCAAGAGCTTTTTCTATCTCCTTAGTCATAATGTCCCTAGAAACTTAAATAAGAGTTCTTTAAAATATAAACCCACTATTATCTGATACTCATCTTTTCACCTTTCTATTACCAGAAGTAATCAGTTAAATCCACATATATCCTGATTCTGTTTCCGATTATCGCTATTTCAATGGAAAAAGAAAAATATTTGAAAAAGAAGATGACGATTTCATTGAAAAGGGATGAAAAATAAAATAAACAAAAAAAATGACGCAATGCGCAAAAAAGCTCTTGACAACTATGACGCAGCGTGTTAACTTCTCTTCATCAGTTAATGACGCACTTAGTCATAGAGATATATTAACAGAAACAACCAGGGGTTTTTGCCCTATATATTAAGTTTAATTTATTATTTGCGGGAGGATTGATATGGCTGAAAAAGTTAAATTTCCTGATTTTATCAAGGACGGGGCAAAAGCGGCAATGGAACCCCTTACCAAGCTTGAGGAAAAAATTAATGAAAGCTTGAAAAAAATTACCAATGAGAAAAATATTTCCAAAACCGAAATGAAAAAAGTACTGAACGATGCCTTGAAATGGGTTAAAGGAACCAGGACCGACTTTGAAAAGAGTTTTTCAGATGGCGTCACGAAAACTCTTTCCATTTTAAATCTTCCCACCAGAGATGAGATTGTCAAACTGGAAAAGAAACTGAAAAATCTGGATAAGAGTTTGAAATCAATCGCGAAAACTGTAAAGGGAGAGAAGAAAACCGGTAAGAAGGCAAAAGGAAAAAAGCCGGCTGTTAAAAAAGTAGCAAAGAAGAAACCCGCGGTTAAAAAAGCGGCCAAAAATAAACCGGCTGTCAAAAAAGCGGCCAAAAAAATATAAACCAAACACTATAGGGTTTTAACAAGATTAGGAGAGAGATAATGAGTTCAAAAACCAACATCCAGGACAAGCTTCCGGGCTTTGTCAAAGAAATCTGGACAAATGCCGTCGACGCCCTTTACAAAACCGAAGATGAAGTAAAAATATTCATCGAAAAAATGGTGGAGCGTGGAAAGATGACTCCTGAGGGAGGCAAGAAAATTATTGCCGAACTTAAGACCAAATTCAAAGAAAACCAGAAAAA
>CAYSHR010000327.1:2296-4836 GCA_964430795.1 uncultured bacterium | reverse complement strand
GTTATGGCGGCAAAACATAATTCTCAGGAGGCGTAGGTGAAAAATCAAATAGTATTTTGGGTGGTTTTGTTAATGGCGATAACGGCTATTTTTTCTATTGTTGGATGCGGCGACGACGATGACGACGACAGCTCAGATTCTGATGATGACGTTGCTGATGATGATGACGATGATGACGATGACGATGATGATGATGACGACGACACTATTGGACCTGATACTTTTTCCTGCGATGATATTGGGCTTCCTATGGTTGCCTTTGTTGACGCCCAGGACGATGATTCCTTATACGCTGTAGCGGCTGATTTTACAGTGGAGACAACTACAGGGGAGTGGAACTTCAAGGACAACTACACCGGTTGCGAGACTTATCTGTTTATCCAGGATAGTCCGGGGCAGGTAAATGTCACTCCTTCCCAGTTCTGGACAAGAGATGTTGACACTCTCCTTGAGAGATTACCGGAGAACACTCATCTCTTTTTCATGTCAACGTGGGACGACCCTGACATAATTGATAATGCCCTGTCTGGAATGAAAGAGCTTGTGGATCAATACCTGGCTGAACTTTCCCAGGACGAGCAAAATCGCTGGTATTATCGTATTCATTATGTGACACAAGGCGCCAAGACTATTGACGGCTGGCTGGGCGATATAATGAAAAGCCCAAGATGGGGCGCCGGCATAGATAGATTCCAGCGAATAAGATACATTGGCAGCTATGCCGACCCCACCCGCTATGATGATGGCGCCGGCTGGTTTGGTGAAAATATTTCCATGGCCGCCAACGAGGCGATTTATTACAATTTCGAGGCCAAGCGGGAAGAGGCTATGGAAGCAAAGGACGCGACTGTTATAGAGACTTTTACAGGGGATCCCTTTTCAGGAACCGGATATGTTGACGTGACATTCCCTGACCCGGCAACTATGGCGACCTTTGACACTATGGAGTTTGATCTCTACCTGGGGTGTGAGGGCGAAGGAGAATTCGGCACATGCCCGGCATGGGACTATCTTGTTTATCTATATCTTTGCGACGCCGGCGATCCCTCTACATGTGAAGTGGAGATCGGCAGATGGATTACCACGTATCATAGAGAAGGGCGGTGGGTCCATGACGTAAGCGCCCTGTTGCCCCTTCTGGAGGATGGCGGGGAGAGAAGATTGGCTTTTCAATCCCAAAACAATTATGAGGTAAAGCTGGATGTCAGGCTTTCGTCCTCAGCCAAAAGCACGCGACCCGAAGAGGTCCATTACCTTTTTACCGGAGGCGCTTTTGAACTGGATTACAATGATAATTATGACACTGTGACGGTTTTTATTCCATCAGACGCGGTCAAGGTTGAACTTGCCACGGTAATAACAGGGCATGGAATGGCAAGCCCCGGCAACTGCGCCGAGTTTTGTAACACAACTCACCATTTCTATGTAAACGGGAACGAAAATATCATCGATTTTTCTGACGCGGGCAATACTTATGGCTGTATGGATCAGGTAACCGAAGGGACTGTGCCTAATCAGTATGGCACCTGGTGGTATGGCCGAAGCGGGTGGTGTCCGGGTAAAGAGGTGCCGCTGGTAATGACCGATATCACCAGCCAGATTTCATTAAATGACGACAATGATTTTGATTACGAGGGATTTTTTAACGACGCGCCCTATACTGGAAGCGGGGCGAATATACGCATGAGATCATGGGTGGTTATTTCCAAATAAAATATGGAGAGTTTAAAAATGGAAAACAATGTTGTGAAGCTATTGGATCAAAGATACGCCGGACGCTCCATCTCAAGCAAGGGTCTGGCAAAGGAGGTAGTAGACAATTTAATTGAAGCCGCGCGCCTCACTCCTTCATGCTTTAACAAGCAACCATGGCGGTTTCTCTTTCTCGAAAGTGATAATGCTCTTGCTAAAGGGCGGGAGATTCTTGCCTCAGGGAATAGAGACAGGGCTGATACCGCTCCTCTTTTGGTAATTGGATACGCCGGCAGGGAGGATGATTGTCGTTTACCCGATGGGAGGGACTACTATCAGTTTGATCTGGGAATGGCTGTAATGAATCTAATGTTGGCAGCGACAGAGCATGGTTTGGCCGCCCGCCCTATGGCTGGATTTTCTACAAAAAAAGCCGCGGAAGTTTTTAATATTGATAAAGCTTTTGATGTCCTGATAGTTATAGCCATAGGGAGCATATCCCCTGACGAAAGCCATCTGCCGGACCACTTAAAGGGCAAAGAAGATACTCCACGAGAAAGAAAAGAACCTGAGAAAATTGTAACGAGACTCTGAATTTTTACCGCCGAATTATCCGCAGCACCCGCCTATGTTGTCGTCATTGCTTGATGATGACTTAAGGGGGCCAACATCATCATCATCATCTGTCTGGTCCGCGTCATCGTCATCACCACTGTCGTCATTATCATCATCATCATCGTCATCACCACTGTCGTCGTCGTCATCATCATCGTCGTCGTCGCCGCCATTAAAGGGTTTTCCCAGAGCGTCCAGGTCATATCCATCATATTGGGTTTCGGCACCAGGGG
>CAYSHR010000327.1:0-2286 GCA_964430795.1 uncultured bacterium | reverse complement strand
TCCTCGATTTTTATATATCGCACCCAGCCAAGTCCTTTGGCGCTGATATCAAAGGAGCAATCGCCGGTTCCAACACCGAAAAGAGTCCAGGAAGATGGAATGGGATCAACCGCGCCATATACCTTTATGGTTTCATCTCCATCAGTGTGGCTTTCGTAAACAAAGAGATCATCACCGGGGTTGTCGGTTATTCCATCCGGTCCCAGGTCAAATACTACGTAGGCGTCATATATGGTGGAAAAATAATCCTCAGCAAATCCAATGCTGAAAAAGTGGTCGTCAGGAGGACCAAGAGTGTTTTTGGTTAGTAGAGGGGTGACCTCGTCGTTGCCGGAAAAATTGTAAAGCCACTTTGTGGCCCAATGCCCAAAAGTCTCATCCGGGTCAAGGGTGGTGGAGATGTCAGTGGCACTTGAGTCGGAAACAATAATATCTGATAGCTGGGCGGGAGCATAACCGTTTGCCCATATTGTAATGTTGTAGGTCCCCGGCCTTAAGTATCTGTGCAGATCACCCACAGCCGGGTCATTGTAGGCTACCCATTTCCCGTCAATATCAATAACCGCGGCTATAGGTTCGCTGTTTGAACTATCTGTAATTATGCCCTTGATTCCATATCCGGCTTCTTCCATCAACCATAAAAGAGAAGGGGTGTTGGCGTATATGGATGTTTCGGTTATTGACCAGTCAGGCTCTTAGTTGTTGGTCAACTCAATGGACCATCCGTGGGCGCCGAAGCCACCGTAAGCTGAATCCTTGGTGCTGCCGTGATAGGGATTGCCGTAAAGCCCCGACCCCTGAAAATAGGTGTCTATGGTGGTGTTCAAGTCGCAGTAATTTTCCCCAAGATAATCATGCTCCGCGTGGTCGGCGGTGGGGTCCAGATGACACGACCAGGCATAGAGAAAGGCGACGGTTCCCGAGTGCCAGCTCGTATGAAAAACGAACTGGTTTTCTCTCCACATGTGAAAAAGAACCTTGGTCTCATTTTCACCATAAGGCGCGAGGGATCCACCCGCGTGATGCCACATGTACCCGCTGTCCCGATTGCAATCCACACCGTTAATATTATACCTGCTTCTAGGTGTGGAAAAGGCGCCGTCCGAATTGGTCGCCGGCAAAAAGAAAAGCTCTCTATTGTCAACAAGGGCGGTGACATCCGGGTCAGTGCCATAGTTTGTGACAAGATACTCAATCATATGAAGATTCAAGATGTATCCGGCTATTTCGTTCCCATGAATCTGCCCTTCAAAAAAAAGCTCGGGTTCGTCTTCGTCAACAGCGACATTGTCGGAAATTTTTATCAGGTAGAGATCATAGTTCCCGGAGCCGGAAGTAGCGATGACAGAAACGGACATGATATTGCCATAGGTGGATTCGAGATCAGTTAAAAAAGTTTGCATTTCAGCATAGGTAAGATAGTGGTCCAAAACCACCGGCGCTTTACTTGTGAATTTATCGTTGTTGGGATTTGCCATGAGGTTTCGGGCATGCCCTTTTACATCATCAATCAGAACGTCATAAGAGACGCCGTGTTTTATAAGCTCAGCTTGGAAAACCTGGGGAATATAGATTCTGTATCCCCCGGTTTCCGTAATATATTCCTCAATGCCGCCGCCATGTCCGGCTATCCACTTAAGCTCTGCTTCCGAGTTGGGATATACAACCACAACCATGTTTTTGGATGAATAAGCCACTGTGGAGAAGAGAAGGGCAAGGATTATATTTATGCTAAAAAACAACACGTTTTTCATTTGCGATCCTTTTTGATTTCTAAAATAAGAGAAACACCGTTGAAATGGAAGTGGAAAAAACGCCCCACATTGTTTGGTGGGACGTTGATTTTCTGTCAATTAAAATTTAAGGCACAACAACACAGAAGCTGTAAATCTTGTTGCTGAAGTGGCCGGCGCCGTCGGATACTTCCATATCAGTGCAAAGAGTCACATTGCCCCAGGGGTCCGCATAAAGATCACCGAACAGGGTGCCGACTCCAACCTGAACAGGGGATGTGCAGTTTGACATATCAGGCAAGCCGGAAAAGTTAGTCCAGTACATGGGATTTGCCCATATCAATGTGGTGGTGCCGGTTACATAAACATAAATGGCGCCGCCAACAAGGTCGTTGTCTGGGTCGCAGCAATAGAACAAAATTGTACTTAAAAACTGCCCTTCCGTTGCATCGTAAGCCACAGGATCCGGGTCCCAGTAGGCGCCTGAAATCTGGGGCGCGTTTCCAACCGTATCGTCATCATCGTCGTCATCATCGTCGTCGTCGTCATCATC
>CAYSHR010000326.1:2233-4839 GCA_964430795.1 uncultured bacterium | reverse complement strand
AAACATCCCCGAAAATCCTGAGTTTTTTTGGCATATCCATGCCCGATAAAGATAGTGTTGTGGAAGCGGTAGCCCTCAATCCCTCCACCGAGAATGATGTTTTCGCTAAAATGGGGAGGATGTGTAGAAATGAACGTTTTATTGAGATTTTCTCCCAAAATCAGAACAGGCTTATTGAATTCCCCAAGATTATCGATGAACTGAAACGAAACCCCCTTACTCCTCGATCCACTATTGAACGAATGGTGAATTTTTACCGTTTGCACACTGGAAGGGATTACAAGGAGGATATTGAGGATTACAAAGAGGTTGAGGAAGAAGCAGTGGATTCCCTCCCACCTGAACCTATATTCGAAGAGGTAAAGGAAGAGCGGGTTGAGATATCCGACCAGGAAGAGTTAGCTACTGTTGAAGAATATGTCGATGAAACTGATGGTCTTTTATCCGATGATCTGCCCCCTGATTTTACGGTTGAAGATATTTTAAAACAGGACATTAATGTCGATGAACTTTTTGCCGAAGAACTTCTGGTTGACCCGGAACTGGAATTGTCCTCGGAAAAACGGGAAAGCCTTGAGAATAAAATCAGGAAAATGCGAGTTGTTGAAAAGATGCAGTTGGGGTTAAAGGGGAATATTGAGGCCCGTAATATCCTGATGAAAAGTCCCAACAAGATGATCCAGGAATGTGTTCTTAGCAACCCGAAGCTTTCCATTGATGAAGTCATAAGGTATGCCAGAACAAAATCCATGCGAGAGGAATTGATTAGGATTATCGCCGGCAACAGGGAGTGGACAAAAAATTATCAAGTAAAAATCAACCTGATCTGGAATCCAAAAACGCCCATGACCCAGTCCATGAAATGGCTAAGCACCGTTACAGCCAAGGATTTGGAGAAACTTGGGAAAAGCAAGCAAATACCGGGCATGCTCGCTGTCAGCGCCAGGAAAGCCCTTCAACATAAAAAACGTTTTCACTAGGTTTTTATGGAAACTGATAAGGAAAAATTACTCGAAAAGTATGGGGTTAAATCTCCTGAAGAGAGGGAGAAAGACCTTCTCAAAGAGAAGAAGCTTTGGAACGATCTACTTGAGAAACCGGATGTAGAAAAATATCATAATGATTATTTTGCCCATATAGTCCGCTCAGGATTACTTAAAGAAGCATCAAGGCGTTACGGAACAATGGTTGACGACAAAGATAATTACTCCATCGAGACTCGCAGATTAGCCAGAATGTTTAGAAAGCAGATAGTAAACCTGATGTTTATGACCCCCGTGGGCGCCATGGGAAAGGAAAAGAACCCAACCCTTGGTTACGTTTTCATTTTTATTGCCGTGATGATGATATTTACAGGGTTGCTGGCTCTTAAATTCTGGTATGTAGCCTTGGCCGGTCTATTTTATCTGGTTCCCTATATAATTATCAAGGTCTCTCAGGCTAGGAAAAAAGCTGCTGGAAAATTTGCAGGCGACAAATCGATTACAGGTCAATTTTAGCGGGGCATTACAAATAAACTTGCCATTTTGAAGAGGCTATCCGACTGAAGAATCCTTATATTGTTTCAAGTAGATTCTTTGGCTTTGCATCCTTCGAAACAATTTCACCGTTTGATGGGTCCCACAACACGTAACCCAAACAGGTGTGCAAATAGTTTCGCAATGATATCTAATCTCACCTCCCTCGATTTATTACCTTGCCCCCCTGTTACTGAACGATTAATGGAAATGTGATATTTCTATTGAAATAAAACAGAGAATGTTGTATTTCTTATTCCTCTTGTTGTGTTTAGGATTTATTAAAAAATACTTAAAAACCAGATTTTATCGTCTATTTTATCTTGAAATAACGTAATATTTCGTTAATTTGGATTATTTGAACTTCTCTTGATGCTCTTTTTACTGTTTTTACGTTAAGGACTACTAATTGATCTCGATCAGAAGGGATAAAATGACTTTCGGAACACCATATATGGTTCTTGTTGTAGATGATGAGTAATCGGTCAGTGGTCGTAGGAGATGATCTCATTTCTCAACAATGGCCGGAATTGTCAATGATATTAGGTAAATAGGGATCGTGTGCCTTGATCTCATGTATGAAAATCAGGTAAAGCGCAACAAGTACATCTCCCCCCTTTTCCCAAAAGCCCCCCTGTAACTGAAGGATTAGGAGATTACCAAAAAACACCTTGACAACAATTTTTCTTTATGAGACAAAACTCGCCTACACGAGCGGGAATAGCTCAGTTGGTAGAGCGCAACCTTGCCAAGGTTGATGTCGCCGGTTCGAGCCCGGTTTCCCGCTCCATTTTTCTGTGGCGGCGTAGCCAAGTGGCCTAAGGCGAAGGTCTGCAAAATCTTTATTCATCGGTTCGAATCCGATCGCCGCCTCCAACTTGATCGCTGAAAAAAGCCTTCCATGGCTTTTTCAGCTACGGAAATCAAAAAACGTGGTTTTTAATTTCCTTCATTTTTATTGATTTTTAATCACTAAAAATGGCGATTCATCCATGAATCGCGTAAAAGCTGCTTTTTTATCAGTTCTTTTACAATTGATCGCTGAAAAAAGCCTTCCATGGCTTTTTCAGCTACGGAAATCAAAAAACG
>CAYSHR010000326.1:0-2133 GCA_964430795.1 uncultured bacterium | reverse complement strand
TACAATTGATCGCTGAAAAAAGCCTTCCATGGCTTTTTCAGCTACGGAAATCAAACCGGTGTGCCACCGCCTGTCCTGAGTTTATCGAAGAGGCATCAATGACCCGGCGTCCAGCATGCTGCTGCCTGTCCTGAGTTTGGCTCTCCTGAGCTTGTCGAAGGGGCGCCAATGACCGGTGCGTCACCGGCGCTCGTAGGGGCACGGCATGCCGTGCCCAAATTAATATGATATGTGATAACGATGAAAAACAGCACGGTCCTTTGATCCGGAGGGCACAGTATGCCATGCCCCTACCAACAATAACGGTCAAAGAAAGCGGGTCCCGTGGGTCACCAGCGTGCCAGGTAGAAGGTTGTATAGACAGGGCGTAGCAATGTGGGCAAGCTTTTTGGTGCCGGCGGCTCGCCGGTGACCCGGCCTGTGGGAGTAGCACTTGGAAGTTTCGGTTATCGGACTTGCCGGTTGCGGCAAGAGCACCCTTATAAAAGCCATGTCAGACCTTTCCGGAAATAAAGAGATTTCAAAATCCGGTATTTTATCAGTTAGGGTGCCTGACCGGCGAATAGAGGTTCTTTCTGAAATATTCAAGCCAAAAAAGACTACCTTTGCCGAGTTTAAACTAAAAGAGATTCCCTGGCCAAACCAGGTTGGTTCCAACAGAAGAACCTCTGCGGAAAAATATGTCAAAACCCTTGGTGGGAACGATCTACTTATTAATGTGGTTAGAAATTTCGAAAACCCTTACCTTGCCCAACCCTCTGACTATGCCAGGGATCTGGCGGCTATGGATTCTGAGATGCTTCTTGCTGACCTTGTGACCTGCGAGAACTTTTTTGATCGTCACAAAAAGAGACCCGCTGATCCAAATGTCTATTTGGTGATAAAAAAGGCTAACATGATTCTTGAAAATGAAAAATTTCTTGTTACCGGGGATTTTACGGAAAATGAGTTGAAACTACTTGGCGGTTTTGGTTTTGCCACTCTTTTAAAACAATTGATTGTAATAAATCAGGGTGAAAACAACTGTAACGCTGATTATCATGATTCCCACAGGCGAATTATGGAATTGCCCTTATCTCTGGCCAAGGAGATATCAGAACTGCCCTTTGAGGAACAGAAGGATTTTCTAAAAGAGCTGGGCTTTGATGAACCGCTGGTAAACAGAATTTCAAAAGAGGCATATAAACTTATGAACTATATATCCTTTTTTACTGTTGGCGAAGATGAGGTAAGAGCCTGGACCATCACCCACCCCACATCCGCTCAGAATGCCGCTGGAAAGATACATTCTGATCTTCAAAGAGGATTTATCAGAGCGGAAGTGGTTCACTATGATACTTTTTGTGAAAAGGGCAGCCTTAAAGCTTGTAAAGAACTAGGTCTTCTTCGAGCGGAAGGTAAATCATATATTGTAAATGACGGGGATATCATGAATGTGAGATTCAACGTCTAAGCATACATTGTTCACTTAAGCCAAGGCTATCGGGTTAAAGACCAAAGCACTCTTTTTAAAAAATGACCATCTCACAAATAGAGGCTATCTTGTTCAATTTCGAACGATTGATAGATATTTTATTTTGACAATCCACTTGAATATTTCAATTGATAAAGGGCATTCTTACTTAATGACTGATAACATATTGATTTTTGGGGAATATTTTAGAAAATATTATCTTAAAAGAACTATCGAGTTCACTATTAAGGCGAACCTGCTATGCTGTTGATTTTATTACGCTTTTTTCGTTCGCGTTTTTAGCGAAGCAGGAAAAAGGCGGATTAACTATTTATTTTTCCTAATTAATTTAAACTATATATTGACACATTCAAGGGTCTATGGTACTAAATGTTGATAAATTCATTGAGGAAGCATTGATGAAGCGCGGTATTTTTTTGGCCATTGCCATATTGGTTTGTATTTTTTCAATTTCCTGCTCCAAAAAACCTCCCAAGCTGGACACAAAACCCTGCAATAAAGCCAAAGGGCATTTTCAACTTGGTGTATCGTATATGAACGCCGATGACCCCACAAGCGCTCTGGAACAGCTATTGAAAGCCGAGAAGCTCTGCCCCCATGATCCTGAGACCCAAAATGCCTTGGGGTTGGTGTTTTACGCCAAGGAGCGCTTTGATAAA
>CAYSHR010000325.1:0-4846 GCA_964430795.1 uncultured bacterium | reverse complement strand
AAACGATTGGAGTTAATGATGAACGGAGCCGCAGTTCAAATCCGCGACGAATTTGAAATTCTACCCCTTTCTATTCTTCTAAAACATTATAGAGACCAAAAAAAGATACTCGATGAATGGGGCGTAACCCTTCCTCCGGAAGAGCAGCTTTTTCAAGAGAACTGCCCATTATGGATGAAAGTTCAGTTTTTTGACTGGATTATTCGCGAAGGTTTGGAAGCATAAGATTTGCCTATTTTAAAGGGCATTGGCATAAAGAGAGTTTCTTTGGATTATCAAATGAACCGTCGATAATCAAAAGCATAACTTTTCTCCCACTTAAATTGATTATAAGTGGCGGTCCCTTCCGGGATCGTTTTTTTATGGGCAAACCGGTATATGCCCACCATCAACAAGCCATTGTTTAACTTTTTCACCATACCATTTCATCACATGGACCGGAGGATGATTCTCCTTATATTCGGGCGGCATGCCTTTAGCCTTCAATGCCATCACCGGCAAATCAAATCCTTCCCAATACTCCGCAAAATCCCTCTTTTTAAATGCGGGACCAACAAAAATAATTACTTTTGTTTTCCCCAAAGCGTGGCTGAAAAATTCTCGAGCGGCTTTGATGTTTTTATCTTCGTGACTTTTATCAGATACCGGGCGAGTTTCAAGAACATTCACCATGTATGAAAACAGGGCAAGACGGTAAAAAGAACTATTTCTTATCAAGGCAATATTTGTCTTGTAGGGGAGCCAGGATGGAAAAACCAGAAATTTCCTGTCGAAATAATAGTTCCATAAAATAGGATTTTCCTTGAACTTTGACCTTATATCATCACCGGTTAAAAAAGCTCTCCATCCTTTATTACTAAGAGCAAAAATCAGAAGGTCAGGGTTATATTTTTTCACAGCCTCCTTGGCCATAACTGCCATCTGGGAAGGGACATAAGCGGAAGTTCCGAAATTCCAGACTTCAAACTTATCAGGACAATTGTTCTTAAGCGCCTCCTCGAGCCGTACAGGCCATGTCTGATTGTCCTCTAATGACGCGCCAAAAACATTCGAACCTCCCACACAGATGATTCGAAATATCCCCTCTTGCTTTTCAGCAACCCTATGGTTGCCTCTGGCTCCAAAAGAGTTTACCGAAATGGAATCGGTTTTTGAACCCGCCTTTAACCTGTACATCACCTGGGGATCGGGATCTGAAATATGATTTTGGAGATTGTCATTTTGATAATAGAGCAGGCGCTCAATAAAACCCCAGTCAAAGGAAAACAGACGAAGGATAGATTCGGCAAAAAGAAGCCCGACAATGACTGAACAGATAAGGGCGATTATCCCAAGCAGGTTTTTTCTCAAAATCCGGAACCTTTGTGTATATCACTTGCCTTTATATTCCGCCTTGCGTTTTTCTTTAAAGGCTCTAACGCCCTCCTTGGAATCTTCCGAACTGAATATGGGGAGCCCAATTTCCAACTCCTTATTCATGGCGTCGGCCAAATCCATTTCAGAAGTAAGACGGATGCACTTCATAATTCCCTGAACCGCCAGAGGACCGTTATCGGCAATAATTTGGGCATATTCAGTGGCGGTTTCAAGAAGTTTCTCTTTAGGTACAACCTTGTTTAAAAAACCCCAGTCGTACAAGCGGGACGCGGGCAAAGGCTGCCCCATTAGTAAAATCTCCTTTGCCGCGGCCATGGGAATCTGCCTGGGCAGAAATACATTGGAGCCGCCAATGGGCATAATCCCATAGGTAGCCTCTTTCATGTGAAAAACCGCGTCATCGGAGGCAATACGAATATCGGCGCCCATTACCATCTCGAACCCGCCTGTAAGACATAACCCATTTACAGCCGCCACCACAGGCTTGTCAAAATCCCTCTCCCGGAGCATGGAATTAAAAATACCTTTAGGGTCCTGCATTAGCCAGGCCTCATCGTCGTTTTCAGGTTTTCTCGAACCGTTGAATATGGGAATAAATGATTTTAGATCCATCCCGGCGCAGAATATTTTTTTGACCTTGGAATGGAGCACCGCGACACGTATCTCATTATCATCACCAACTTCTCTCCACGCCCTGTCCAACTCTTTTAAAGTAGGGGCGTCAAGGGCGTTTAAAGCCTCCGGTCGATTGAGCCCAATAAAAGCAATATGTTTCTTTTTTTTAAATTCCAGGGTCATAATCAATCTCCTATTATTTTAGCAATATATTCCCGGATTTCTTAGTTCCAGGGAAACTTGACATCTATTTCCGGCGGGTGGTGAAATGTATTGTGGACGATGCAGGTTTTGGCCACTCGTTCTAATATCAATCTCGTTTTTTCATCGACGTCACCGGGGAAATTTACTTTTACGTCAATCTTTGCCACCCTGACCGGCGCCTTCTTCTTTTCGTATTCCACCTCCACCGATAATCCTTTAATATCCAATTTTTTCTCCTTGGCGTAAAAAGCGATCATAGTGCCCACGCACGCGCCAAGGGATGAAACCAGGTATTCCGTTGGATGAGGCGCCTGATCTGTTCCTCCATCTTTTACTGGCTGGTCGCAAAAAAAGGAGTGGGCTCTCTCCTTATCCTCTGTTTCAATTCTAAACTTTAGTTTTTCCTCAAAATAAATTTTTATCTCAGATCCTTTCCTGCCCATGGGCTCCTCCTTTTAATCCTTTGTAAAATAATTTATATTTCTATTTTGTTCTTTTGTCCAACCAGCTTTTTATTATCGGAAAAACTTCATCCTCCGCCCAATTTCCCATTATGCATCCTCCGTGACCATGATCCTCTTTGCAACCTGAAACCTGCCCGACAAGAACAAAGGTTTTATCTGGTGAACCCAGAAACTCGTATCCAGGATAGACTGCCCATGTGGGAGCGATATTATCAAGCTTTCCTGTCAAAATCAGGGCGGAAACTTTAATCCTGGATATCCCAGCCCTGTAATCAATAAGGCCGTCAAGGCTTTTGAACTCGTTGGTCTTTAGCCATCCAAGGAATTGATGTATTGCGCTGCCGGAGATATTGGGCGTGCCATTAGCAAGGTACATCCTGGTGGTCTTTTCGGAAAAATTGTGAGGATTGATGGTCCACTCTCCAAGGTCTCTGTTTTTAGCCATGTATTTTCCGAAAAACATGGCCATAGGGTGAACCGGAAGCATCTCCTTTTTTCCAACAATCACCTTTCCCAAAGACGCCAGCATTTTAGTAGTGTCGTCAACAGGGCTGAAATTTACAGGAGAAGCCATTGTCACTATCTTTCCGACGTCATTTCTCCAACTGGTTTTTGGAGAGCCGAGGTAGGCATAGATAAGCATGCCGCCCATGGTGTGCCCTATCCACGTAACCTTTTTCGCGCCCGTATAATCCGAAACGAATTTAATAGCCGCGGGCAGGTAATAGTTGAGATAATCGTCAAAAGTCCAATCGTAATCCAAATGCCCTTTACCTGAATTGGGCACAGAGGAATATTTCCTTCCTCTCAAATTCAATATCCAGACATCATATCCGCCTTTGGCCAAATATGGTCCCATACCACCACCATTACCCATATCATAGCTGATGGCGGTGGAAGTAAATCCGTGGCACATGATAATAGGATCTGCCTGCCTTGCCTTACCTTCAGGGGGCAGGTGGACAAGTCCGACATGAAGACCATCAACAGTAGGCGCTTGATGTATTTTATCAGGTGAGTAATCAACAACAAGGGATGAGGAAAGGCATCCAAAAGAAAAAAATGAAAAAAAGATAAAAAGGGCAATCAACCGCCATCGCAAACCAGGCACTCCTCAGACAAATCAGCGTTTTCAAGACCGAATGCTCCATGTAAAGCTTTTACCGCCTGTTCCAAATATTTCTCTTCAACCAGAACACTGAATTTGATCTCGCTTGTGGAGACTATCAGGGAATAGAAAATCTCTCTGGCAAATGTAGTAAAGAGCTTGGTGGCAATGCCGACATGAGCCCTCATTCCAACACCAATGATGGAGACCTTTGCCACATCCGGGTCCGATTCAACACCCACCGCCTCAACTTTGTCCGCGACCCCTTGAACGATTAACAGAGCCGTTTTAAAATCACTTTTGGGAACGGTAAAGGAGAAATCAGTAAAGCCTTCAGTGCTGGAGGCCTTTACAATCATATCGATATTGATGCCGGCGTCGGATACAGGGCAGAAAAGAGATTCCATAATCCCGGGCTTATCAGGAACACCCAGAATAGTGATTTTTGCCTCATCTCTGTTATAGGTGATTCCAGTAACGGATACTTTCTCCATCTCCTTTTCCTCCTTTATCACCATTGTTCCGGTTGTGTTGTTGAAACTCGACCTTACATGAAGAGGAACATTGTACTTTTTGGCGAACACCACCGCTCTGGTGTGAAGAATTTTAGCTCCCAGGGAAGCCATCTCAAGCATTTCGTCATAGGATATTTTATCAAGCTTCCTGGCATCCTTAACGATACCCGGATCAGTAGTGTAGACGCCATCCACATCAGTATAGATTTCACAAGAATCGGCTTTTAACGCGGCGGAGATGGCCACAGCGGTTGTATCTGAGCCGCCCCGCCCCAATGTTGTCTGATTCCCTTCATCATCGATTCCCTGAAATCCGGCAATCACCGCGATGTTCCTCTGTTCCAGGCACTCAGTCAAAGGACCCGGGTCAATGGAATTAATCCTTGCTCTTGAAAACGCGCTATCGGTTTTTATCTTTACCTGGCGCCCTAAAAAACTCCGGGCTTCATAGCCTTTTCCACAAATGGCCATCGCTAAAAGAGCAATGGACACCTGTTCACCTGAGCTTAGCAGAACGTCCATTTCACGCTCGACAGGGTCTTTAGCCATATCTCTGCTAAGGG
>CAYSHR010000324.1:0-4852 GCA_964430795.1 uncultured bacterium | reverse complement strand
AGGCGGGAAAGAGAAGGCGACCCGCCTAAAACCCATATCAGGAAAAAGCTCTTTCCAATAGATACGCGCGGCTTGGGCCTCGCGGTTGTCAGGGTCGCCGGCCCGCACCTTTTTATAAAGCTCCTTCATCCTGGTCATAGAGGGCGAATCCTTGCTAAGAACAGCGGCCTGGTTTTTAATTTTCGCCTTTATGATCTGCGCCCATAGTCTTTTTTTCAAAGGTTTAGTCGCGTTGCTTTGAGCAAGAAGCCTTTTTGTTAAAGTTGTGTTCGCCGCCATGGGCAGAAAGAGCCCCACGGGATGGTGATCCTTGCCGCAGACCATTATAACGCCGCCATTTTCAACAACGGAAACAAGAGCTCTCGAAGTGCATGTCAAGGCGGGAGAGTCAAGAACAAGAAGCCCCACATCCTCAAAGGGGACGCTGCCCACAGTCGCGCCGTCCACATCAATTTTGAGCTGCTTTTGCTTTGAGTATACGTGAGATTTTCTTGAGAAAACCTCCACGGTTCTTTTAATCATTGGCCACGTTTACCTCGCCCAATGGGCCTACTGTGACTTTAAAGGCATCCATTTTCATTAAGGCATTTGGTGTCTTTCTTGAAAATATTGGCCATTTGTCAGAATTTTTTACTACTCCAGCATATGTGTTAGGTCTTAGAGCAATATCATTATGAGCTATTTTTTGAATTCTATACAGATGGTGTTTTCCGTCATCGGTTTTAATCATCACGCTTTCGTTTATTGAGAGGGAGAAGACGAATTTTTTATCAGGACCGTGATCCCTTTGAATTATGGGCTCTCTGTTTTTCGCTCTTCTGTTCGCCTCAAAGGTGGTTACAACGACGCCGTCATATTTTATCTTTCCTTTTTTATCCTTGGTTTTCAGGATTTCTATGTGGTGGTTGCTCCCCAGTTTTGCATGTCTGAATACCTTTCCATCCCTATCTTTAAAGGGCAATCGACTTTTGCCCAAAGTTTTAGTGATTCGTACTTTTTTTACAATGACGCCGGATTTCATGCGAAGAGGTTCATCGCTGGGAAAGACTTTCGAGTTTATCTTTTTGGGATCGACGCCCTTCTCTTTGCATCTTTCAATAACCAGGCGTCTTATTTCGTCATCGCGAATTTTTTTAACCATGGCGCCTGTCAGGCTGGTTAAGGGAACTCGATAGACAAAGTTATTTTCAGAAATATGGCCGTAGTTTGTCTCTTCATGAAGTTGTCCCGCGATTTTTCTCTTTACTCTGAAAGAGACGTTGATTTCGTTTACCGCGTTGGCCACGTCTCCTCTGAAGTTTTCCCATGGCGCGGGAATATGTTTTTTAACGAGCTTATATTTCTCCCTGGTAGCCAAAACCCGCATATGGTGGGCGGTGGAGCAGGCGATAACAATAGCGTCAACAGCGTGGTGGCGGTGATCTTCACGGCTTTTAATATTTGCCGCCAATGGGTTAAGGATTCTGTTTAGTTGCCATTGCCGGCGAAGCTCACCGGTTAGCTGCCCTCTTGTCGCCTGAACCGTTTTTCGCTTTTTCTGCTCTTCTATTGGGAATAAGGTTTGAAGGTAAGAAACCACCAGGCGGCTGATGTAGCGGGTGTCGTTAAGCTGTCTTTGGATAAAAGTATCGACAACGATTTTGCCCTTTTCATCCTTTGAGATCATGATCTCTTTCTGCTTGAACTTCCGCTTTTTATTTCTTGGCATCTTTTCAAAGCTTGCATTTCTTTGAAGCATCTTTTCCCATTTTACCTCATTGCCCTTGAGCCATTCTCTTGGAGTGCGGTTGCCCTTGTCCCGATTGGCCTTAACCCAGCAGACAACTTTATTCATATATGAGTCATCGAGGCTTCTTGAGTAGGGCAGAATGTGGTCAACTTCAATGTCGTTAGTGAAAATGCTTTCTTGAGGAATAGCCTTGCCCGAGTAAACGCATATGCCTTCCTGATCTCGCCAAAGCTTGTATTTGACAACATCTTTCATGCGAGGATATTCTACGTAATCTTTTATAATCTTCTTGGCTTTTTCATTCTCTTTTTCGTTATCTCTCATTTTGAAAAAAGCATCTTTTCTATCATCCGCGTTCCCTTTCATTTCTCTTGCAAGCTCAACGTAGATAGTGTCAGGTCGGCCATATTTGCGAATTATCGCGTTAATAACTTTTCTAACTTCCGTGAGGGCTCGATAGACAATGGGATTTCTTATATCCCCAGGTGATAACTGAGGCAGTTTTTCGTTATAATCAAGCTTGGTCTCCCGCCAGTTGGGATATAGCTCCGTAACGGCGTCAAATTCGTTTTTGCCTTCAACCAAAAGGGGAATGATTTTCAGAAGTGCTTTTTTTGAAAAGCTCATATAACCACTTGGCAAATCAACCTTTTCAAGGGCTTCAATCATCTCTTCTTTCAATTTCCACTTTTCGGCAAGGTAGGCTTCAAGCTCTTCAGGGTCTTCAATATGCCCTATATGGTCCCTGAGTTCGTTCTTCTCTTTCTCTTCCATTTTCGCCCAAGGTTTTGCGCCGAAAACACTAGCTAACTTCGCGTCTATGGTGTTTCCAAGAAGCTTATCCCTTCCGCCTTTTTCAAGGTTGAAGGTTTGATTTGAAAGCATTTCAAATTTCTTTTTGATTACCGAGAAGGCTTTTTGTTTGGATGTCGTCAACATTGAGACGATAGTTTCTCTTTGGGAATCAGTAAGTTGTTGTTCCGAACCATCCCGATTGACAATAATCAGATTGTTGACCTCTTTAATGATACGAAATTGTTGCGCCGCCCAGTCCGCTTTTGGGCAACGAGGTTCTTCAGGCTCCAGATCGCAACGCCCTATAAGGTGATCTTTTGGTTTTAAGGGGCGCTGGAAAAAGATGGCGTCATCTATTTTTACCTTTAACGCTTTGGTCAAAACCTTTGGGTGAAACCGTTTTTGAGATTCCCATATTTGATTGAATTCATCTGCATACATGGCGCGTAGCGTGTACCTATTCCTTATTCTGATCTCTCCAAGCAGAAGGTCTGTTAGCCGGTTTTCTTCTTTTTGGGAATTTTCAATTTTGCATAGGTATTCGCCAAGGGTTCTTGATTTTGTCTTTTCAATCTCCCCTTGAAGTTCGGTTATTCCTTTTTTTATTTTTCCACTATCGCTGTCTTTTCCGGATTTGCGGTTTGATTTAAAACCACGTCGCTGATTCAAGTGAAACAGCGCGCGACCCAATTCATGAAGTTTGACCTTTTTGTCCAAAGCTTTGGCTCTTAAAAAATATGGGTCGATTTCCAACAGCTTTTCAAGATCATTTTCATTCTTTGGAAGCAAGCCGGACTTTTTGCATCGTTTTATTAAAAGCTCCTTGCGCATCCGTCTTCTCTGTTTAACTCTTCTTGCTGAACGAGCCTCTTGTCGTTCTTTGTTTTTCGACTTTTCCTCACCTTTCGCCGAGCGCTCAACTCCCTCCTGAAAAATCCGAGACCCGACGCCGAGAATGCTTTTCTCTTTTCCATCTTACTTTTCCAAAAGAGCCCAGCCTATGGATGTCGGTCCAAGATCAATACCTAAAACAGTTTTCGCCATGTTATTATTCTCCCAAAAAGATTATGACATATTGATAATAAGAACCTTTATTATATCACTTGACAGCCGTTATTTAAAGTAGTAATTATATAGTAAGTGTAATCGGTCTGAGTTTGGAAACTTATCATACCAAGACTTAGGTCGTAGGCTCTGCTCCCGTTGGGTTTACCCTTCGGGAGTAACCTTTTTATGGGTAGTAAAATCTTAAAAAGAAAACAGGGATTTCATTAATCAAGTAGACAATCTTCTTTTCCAACTCTTTTACCGTTGACTTGTCACTTAATCAAAATTGCCGAACTTATTGCTCTTTTAGGAGTTTTTATCTTATTTCCAGGAACTGTTCCCCTTGATGGGATATCAACTGATATTCCTTTGACTACCATTTTATTCGTTGCGCCTCCATCAAGGTTCACCGCGTTCACGCATCCCAGTTTTCTCATGAATTTGGCCAGCTCTTCCAGGGTCATCCCCTGAGATTTTTCAGAATTTCCACCTCTCACCGCGCATGCGATAAGTTCATGAAATTCTGTTACTCCCCAGGCAATTCTTGGTAATGATGAGTGGGCTATTATAGAATCCTCGCTAAAAGTCACAGGCGGAATCCCTTCCCCGAATTGCTCCGATTCAAAATCAAGGCCGGTCTTTCTATTTACTAACAGGGCAGGTCCTCCGGCCATAGCCGAAATTACTTTTCCCATTCCCTTTATTTCAGGAAGTTTGTAATTAACCGGGTCGCCCTTTTCAATTCTTTCGAACAAACCAAGAGGCGCGCCCCCAGGATTCACAACAACAGCAAAACCATTAATGGGTATCCTCAGTTTTTTTTGGGAAACAGCCGCGACCCTCCTGCCGATCACGGAAAAATGCATGGCGCCTATTTCAGGTGAATAGTCTCCCCAGACAGTGGTAAAAACCCCGATCTCTCCCTTGCCTATTTCTCTATTAACTTTTCGCGCCGTAAATCGCGCGACACCTGCCTCGACAGAGACTCCTTTCATCCCTATCTGTTTTATAAAGACATGGGTCTCATCATCGATAAGAATGGCGGAACGATTAAAAACAGGTGGATTGACAACAATGCCATCGGTAACAATAAGGCCCACTGGTACTTCTCTTTTGCCTGGCGGTTCAATATTTGATTCAGAAAAAAGAGAAAAACCTCCCGAAGTCCCGGCGATAGCCGCGAATTTTTTACAGAGACGCCTTAAAGTTCGTTCTTTTTTATTTAACCCGGAACTATCAATGGTGGTAATTTCCCTTCTGGCTGGATTGATCTTAAGAAGG
>CAYSHR010000323.1:0-4867 GCA_964430795.1 uncultured bacterium | reverse complement strand
GCGCCCATACGAGCCGCGAGGGAGGCACCCATACGAGCCGCGAGGGAGGTGCCCCTACGAGCCGCGAGGGAGGCGTAGCCATTGACCTTCCGGATTCAAAAGGGGAAACTGATTGTGATGTGACCCTTGCCACAGAGCAGTGGTACGCCTTTTCACTTGAGATCAACCTCGATGACGGCGCCGCCTCTCTATATGTGGATGACGCGGCGACCCAGTGCGCGGCTCTGGTTACGCCCTTTGACGGCGACAACCCCATTCAGGGTTTCGGCTTTGCCATGCCTGATGATCTTGTTGGCGGAGTTACATACATCGGCGACGTGGAGGTCCTTGGTTTTGAAGAGCCGGCGCCTGACGACGATGATGATGACTCAGATGACGACGACGACGATGACGACGACGATGACACCACTGGTGTTGATGACGACGATGATGATGACGATGATGGCTGCTGCGGCTGCTGAGTAAATTCAAATCTTGACTTGCCCTGCCCCCTTGGTTACTACATTAGGGAAATAAGCGGGAGTACGTCAGCCGTGGAAAACAGAATCGCCATCATAATTGTGATATTAATGGCCCTGGTTTTTACGCCCGGTTGCGTTGAGGATAAAAGGAACGACGGCGCCTTTATTATCGGCCTCGAGGGCAGCCCCACAAACCTGGATCCGAGATATTCCATAGACGCCTACTCGTCGAGAATCAGGCCCCTTATTTTTGACAGCCTTATAGAAGTCGCGCCAAACGGCGACTTTATCCCAGGCATAGCCAAAAGCTGGAATACCAAAGACGGTCTGACTTATACTTTTTATCTCAGGGATGACGTCAGGTTTCATGACGGCGCCCTACTTACATCCAAAGATGTAAAATATACTTTTGAATATCTCATGAATCCCGAGAATAAGTGCCCTTCCGGTCCAGGTCTGAATGAGATAGAGGCTATGGAAACCCCTGATGATTTCACCATTGTCTTTCACCTCAAAAAGGTTTTTGTCCCCGTATTATTCAAGCTGGTCAAGGGAATTGTCCCGGCTCACCTTGGGAACAATGAGGATTTTGGAAAAATGCTCATCGGCACAGGCCCATTTCGCCTTACCGGCCTTAACACCGGAGAATGGATTTCTCTTTTAGCCAATGAAGAATATTTCAAAGGGGCACCGTTCATCAAATCCCTTCGCTTCGAGGTTGTCCGCAACGACACAACCCGGATGCTCAGACTGCAAAAGGGCGAACTCAATCTTATACAGAACTCCTCCCCTCCTTACGCGGTGAAGTTTCTTGGGAATACGGAAGGCTTGAAGGTTATCAGACAGGCCGGCGTCAACTATTCCTATCTCGGTTTTAACCTGAAAGACCCGAATGAAATTACCAGCGATAAACTTGTCAGAAAAGCCCTTGCCCACGCTGTTGACAGGCAAAAAATCATTGACGCGCTAATGAAAGGGCAGGCTCAAATCGCCACCGGTCTTCTTTCACCCTCCAACTGGGCCTACAACGGCGCCGTCCCGATTTATGATTATGATCCCGAAAAAGCCAAAGCCCTTCTTGACCAGGCCGGTTTTACAGATCCGGATCAGGATGGTCCGGGGCTCAGGTTTACTCTTTCGTATAAAACCAGCACCAACAAACTTAGAAACAGAATCGCCGAGGTTATGGCCGTGCAACTGGCCCAGGTGGGAATCGGTCTCGAGAAGCGCAGTTACGAATGGGGCACTTTTTTCGCGGATATCAAAAAGGGCAATTTTCAGACCTACACCCTCTCCTGGGTTGGAATCACTGACCCGGATATTTTCCAATATATCTTCCATTCCGATTCCCAGCCTCCAAAAGGCGCAAACCGGGGCCGATATGAAAACCCCGACGTTGACGCTCTTATCGAGAAATCCAGAATCGAGACCGACAAGGAAACAAGAAAGGAACTTCTTCACAAAATTCAATATATCCTTGCCGAGGATTGCGTCTATATCAGCCTCTGGTGGGCGGACAACATCGTGATCGCCAATGAAAAACTGAAAGGTTTTATTGTTTTTCCAGGAGGAGAGTTTACTTCATTGGCAAGGGCGAAGTGGAAATAGCCTTTTTACTTCATAGGTTTGGCTGGCTCAAAAGCGTCGCCCCGGCTTTGGCGCCATTGTTCGTATCACAGCATGCCGTGCCCCTACGAGCGGTGTTGGTCATCGACAACGGGTGCTATGGATCAGGCAATTGATTGCCTACGAATAACAATTAATGAATGGATATAAAACTTATCTTAGTGCCATTCTATGGTCCCTCGAATTCGTCTCTCTTGGATTCCCCAACTGTGATGGAGCACCAGCCTTTTTATTTCACAGGGCGGGCAAAGTAAGGTCCTTTGCTTTTATTAGGAAATTCGGAAAGTAGAGCTCTTACCCCATTGTCAAAAGCAGGGTCCAATTGTCCGGAGCTAAAGGTTTTTTGCCCATACCATAAAAGTTTCCCATTAAATCCGTGAAATATGCCAATGCAGATGTGAGACATTTTCAATTGATAAAATTTGCCGGATGTGATGATTCCGTCGTTTGCCGGCTCTCCCGACACTCTCCTTGACGCGCCTATTATGAGCACAATGGCGTCTGAATTATATTTTGCTGAGATTGTTTTTGCCACAATGGGATTTATTTGACCGTTTTTAATCTTATCACCCTGCCCTGCCGCTATAGCGCCGAAAGTCCTTATGGCCTCCAAAACCGACTCTTTGTATGACTTTGAGTGGGTGACATCAGGGTCAATATGAAAGGGCGGGGAGATTTTCGCGAAGGCACTCTTCCTGGTGTCTGCCACAGCCATTTTGTTTACCACATATGAACCGACAAAAAGTTTATCGCTTGAAACCACTTCATAGTCAAGAGCCCGCAAGGAATCCGCTGTCTGATCCGCCACCAGGAACCCCAACTTCAAGCTGTCCTCAATGGGTATAACAATCTCTGATTTTCCATTTCTGATTGATGTAAAATCAGCGAAAATCGCTACCCTATGAAACCTGGCGTTCAGGTTGCGGTAATCGTTGGCCCAGAGAGTTGTTGTTTTGGACGCGCCGCATCCAATGACGCCGCCGGAAATTATCAGAAAAAGAATAACCATGACAAGAAAACGCGATTTCATGCATTTGCTCCAAAAATAGATAACCTCAATGGAAATTATAACAGTGCTCTTTATAAAATAGTTGGCGCCCTGTTGTCAAAAAAAGATATTTTTATTGGTTTATCTGTTAGAAATCAGTTAGAATTTCTTCCGGGCTATTCTTGCCCTTTGAAAATTGAGAAATATATTTTGGGCCGCAATGGGGGAACGCATTATGTATAGTTCACGAATCATTCTTTCTATTCTGTTTTTATCTTTATTCATTCTTACCTGCCCGGCCTATGCCGGTCCGGGCTCTGACCCTGATCATATTCATTTCTCATGGCAGCAGGACCCGTCTACCACCATCACCGCCGTCTGGAGAACCAACGTCTCTATTACAGCCTCGGAAATGGATGTTGAACAGGGGGGCAATACCCAGACATTCACCGGCGCTGTTTATGCTTACCCTGATGCTGACGGCATTCTGCATATCGTCGAGGCAACCGGCCTTCTTCCCAAGACTGAGTATAATATCAGAGTTGGGGACGGCGGCGGAAATATGAGCGGCTGGTATGATATAAAAACCTCTCCCGCGCCCACTGATTTTTGCGAGCCTTTCCGTTTTGTGATCCTGGGGGACTCTCGTTCATCCATAGGTGACGGCGCTTCAATATGGTGGTCAACGGTTCTCGACGCGGCCACTGATGACGGCCTTCAAACAGATCCGGACCCCGATTTTTTGATTGTAAACGGCGACCTTATAAATGAAGGCGATTCCCAGGATGGGTGGAATGACTGGTTTGAGCAGGGCGGGTCCGACCTTGCCAAACAACCCGTAATGGTTGCCTGGGGAAACCACGATGACCGAGGCGGCGAGCCGATGATGATGCACCAGTTCGCTTTTCCAACCAACAATGTAACCGGAACCGAGGATTTTCATTCCTACAGATATGGCAATGCCCTGTTTCTCGCTCTTGACACAGAACGCGCGGCAAACCGCTGGGCTATTCAAGGGCCGTGGATGCAGACCGAGTTTGATAATAATACCGACGCCATATGGAAATTCGCTTATCATCATCGCCCTGCTTATAGCTCGGGATCAACCCACGGCAGCGAAGATGACGTTCAGGATTATTTTGTTCCTGTTTATCAAGACAACCATCTGGACGCGAGCTTTGGCAGCCACGATCATATTATCCAGCGCACCTGCTTTATTTTTAATGACGCCTGCGTGCCTGACCCTGCCGACGGGACTCTCTATTATGTGGTAGGGGGCGCCGGCGCCTTCATGAACCCTATACCCTGGCCCTTAAACGCCTGGTTTTCAGAATATTTCAACGGCATCCTTTATAACTTTGTCCTTGTGGAGATCGAATTTAACATCGCCACCTTCACCACTATCTCTTATATCGATACTGTAATGGATCAGGTTCAAATAGAGAAAGAGGAATATGGGTATCCCACCGCGGCATTTACCGTAAACCCGACTCCTGTTTTTGTAGGAGATACTGTGGATTTTAACGGCGGCGCCAGCGTTGATCCCTGCGGCGAAATAATCGACTGGACCTGGCAATTTGGAGATGGTGATACAGGCAACGGCGAAACGGTTAGCCACGTTTATACCAGTGTTGGCCTTGTAACAGCTACATTGACAGTCACGGACCTCGATGGATTTACCGATGACCTGGAAGTCGACATAGACGTGCTCCTTGCCGGCGACGACGATGACGATGATGACGACGACGACGATGATGACGACGACGATGATGACGATGACGACGATGATGAC
>CAYSHR010000322.1:0-4879 GCA_964430795.1 uncultured bacterium | reverse complement strand
ATTGAATAATCTGGGAAATCTTTTTCCGCCCCTGAAAAACATCGTAAATTCCACCTTCCATCTGCCTGCGGGAAAGACCAAGGCCAAACCCAACCGCGTTCTGCTCGTCAAGGTCAATAATAAGTGTGCGCTGTTTCATAGTGGCCAGGCTGGCCGCCAGATTAACGGTAGTTGTGGTTTTTCCAACACCGCCCTTTTGACTCGCAACGGCAATAACTTTCGCCATAAAAGCTCCCAAAGAATAGTAAATGGTCAATAACAGGCTTTTTAATACTGTTTTTTCAAGATTGACTTCATGGCAAACCAAAATCAGCATTATTCATAAAGCCCGAATAAAACCAACATTAACAACACTTACAATTCGCGTCAACACTTTTGTATTCCCTGCCCGGAGAATAAAAGAGGTGTTCTTTTTTGTTATTTAAATAATAAGAAAATAAGATGGTTTTCAAAACCAAAGGGTTGTTGAAAATCCCCTTCACTTTCATAAATTTCCTGTCGAAAAAGTATATGTGGAAAGAAATATGATCTTTTTCAACATTGTACAAAACCATTATACGGAGTGGTAAAAAATCCATTCCCGGCTCAATCGTCTAGGGTAAACAAAAAGGCTTGACATATGTTGTGGTCCAATATTAAATCTAACACAATATATTGTATGATTTACTCTGTTTTATTCTCTTGTTTCTTATTTGCAAAAATACTGGTATGTTTTATAGGTTAAAGAGGGCATTTTGCCCCAATTATGAATGGAGTGAGATGTGGGCATTACTTTTGTTCAAAAATCTGATCTTCAGGTAAAAAAGAAAAACTCTAAAATCGCTCTTGTATTAGCCGGCGGCGCCGTATCCGGCGGAGCCTATAAATTGGGTGGTTTAAAAGCTTTTAACGATCTTATGGTCAATAAGGATATTGCTGATTTTGATATTTTTGTCGGCCTTTCCGCGGGGGCTTTGTTGGCCGCGCCTTTAGCCGCGGGCATATCTCCCGAGGAGATGCTCAAGAGTTTTGATGGGCGGTCAGATCGGTTTTCTCAACTGAGGTGGCTGGATTTTTATAATCCGAACATTGCTGAGATGATTGGAAAGCCCATGGACTTTCTGTTCAAACTGGCTACGGCGGCGCCGAAGTTTTCCATCAATTTCCTCACAATGTTACTCTCAACCGACAAAAAATTTATCAGTTCCCTTTTGCAGTTCGTCAAAAGACCCAATTACAAAAATGCCGACACCGTGGCCAAGTTGCTTGTGAAAATCGCCTTGGCCAGTAAAGACATTCCATCTCTGCTGGATGTTCTGCCTTCAGGAATTTTCGACAACAACAGGCTCGAATCGTACATTCGCACAAATATCAGAAAGAATAATCTGAAAAACAGCTTCTCCGAAATGTATCGGAAGGTTGGAAAAGAGTTATACATTACCGCCCTTAATTTAGATACGGCTGAAAGGGCTGTATTTGGACATGACGAAGATGACGCCTTGACAATCTCAGAGGCAATCTGGGCATCAACCGCGTTGCCCGGTTTTTATAAGCCCGCCAGAATCAGAGGCGTCGATTATGTTGATGGCGGAGTCACTACCACGGCAAATGTGGATGTGGCGGCAAAGCATGGCGCTGATCTGATTATCTGTTACAATCCATTCCGCCCTTTTTTCAACAAGCTTCTTATACGTTATTTTAAAGACCTTTCAACTTATTCCGCTGATAAGCCTCACATCGCCGATGGCGGATTGTACGCTGTGCTCAATCAATCCTTCAGGGTTCTTCTGCACCACAGGTTGCAAATGGCGTTGAGGCGTTTTTCACAAGACCCGGATTTCAAGGGCGATATAATTCTTATTGAGCCGGATATCTACGATATCAATTTCTTCGAGATAAACCCTGTAGCCTTCTGGGAAAGAGCCAAAGCGGCCGAGCTTGGTTTTTTATCCGTCAAGCAATCCATCGAAAAGCATTATCCCATTGTCAAAAAAATCCTCGCGTCTCATGGTATTGACTCGACCATGATGTATGTTGAGCAGGACAGTAAGAAGATTCAATCCACACCCGCTGATGAGACGATTCTAAACATCCTGGGAAAGAGCAGGATCAAAAGAGATATTAAGCTTGTGATGTAAGCAGCGCTGAATATCCATTCCCTTGATGAAACCAGAGATATCCCGGGAACTTTTTCCCTGAGCCGAAGTGTGGTTTATGCGGTTTTTGTATATTCTAAAAAAAAGCAAAGTAAAGAAATGGAGCGGTTTACTAATCTCTCTTGCGGTATTGCTCCATGTTCTCTTAATATATTTCATGACTCCTGACATAATTCAATTGTTCGAAATTAGGCTCCTTGACGCGAGAATACAATCAATTGATTATGTGCCCCCTTCAGATACCATCAAGTTAATCATGTTGGACAGAGAGAGCAGATCTGAATTTGGCATGGATTCGGATATGCGTTTTGCTCTGTCCAAAATCCTTGATGATCTTTGTGAAAAAAAGGCAAAAGTCATTGGGCTGGATCTTTTTTTCTCCCCAACTGAAAACCCGGAGGAAGATGGATCAAGAATTGCTCTGGCCAAAGCCATGGATAGATGCGGCAATGTTGTTGTCGGTTACAGATGGGATATCGAGTTTGGGAAAGCTCGATTGGCAAAAGCGGAATATTTGGGTCGCCATGAATTATTTGACGCCGCGAGAAGCAAAAACTCAAAGGGTTTCTATCCTGAAAATCTACCTTCAACAATTCAGCGTCCGGATAATTTTCTTATCAATAAAGCAAAAGCGGCAGGTTATTATACGGTGCTGAAAGATCCCGATGGCATTGTAAGAAAAATAGCTTCCAACATGAAAGTGGATAATATCCATTATTTTCCTTTCAGCCTGGCCATAACTCGAGTGTTTCTTGAGAAAGATGAATATACTATTGAATCCAATGATGATCAAAAACTGAGCCTTGCCGGAGATGTCGCTTATGAGCTGAACATGACTCCCGATTCTTCGGGCTATCTCTGGCTTCGTTATTTTGGTCCCAGAGGAAGTTTTGAGACAATTAACTTTAATGACGCATATACATCAGGTATTTCCCAGTCATTGGTGTAAGCGGATATAATTCCATGGATCTGTTTTCCACAACTTTCGACAAGTTTTATCCTGGAGTTTCCATTCATGCCACATCAGTGGCAAATGCTCTTGGCGCCGGCTATTTGTGGAGAGATATTTTGGTAAGGGCAATCGAGATTTCATTGATGGTTCTGTGCTCTGTTCTTATTGGTGTTCTGGTTCCAAGATTATTTCCTTTGCTCGCCTTGGTATTCGGTCCTCTTCTTTTCTTGGGAGTGTGCATATTCGCTCAATTTCTACTTGCTGATTTTTCCATCTGGTTACATATCCTTCCCATACTTGTTCTTATTGTGGGAGCTCATCTTTTTGTGCTGACAGCCAGAATGATCAGGGGTGAAAAGACAACTGATGGGTCATCTTTTTAAATTATTGGCCTTGATATATGAATTGTAACATCATAGAATGTGCTCTGTTAATAAACCTATCTTTTTTGACGCCTGTGATGAATGTTTTAATTTGAAAGGGAAATGCCATGAAACGATTTGCATTATTATTCCTGGTATTGATTTGTGGACTTGCTCCTGTTCAAGGTCTGTCTGAAGAGATAGTTCAAAACCAATTCGAGAACATAAGCTCCGGCCACCAATATTTTCTGGAACTCCATAAAGACACACCTCCGGCTTTTGAGACCAGGCAACCTGAAAGTTATCCAATAAAGGGCGCGTGGCCCTTTGTCGACCAGGTATTGGGTTTCTATCCATATTGGGTTTCTCAAACGCCCTCTTCTTTAAGATGGGACCTAATCAACGTGGTTGCCTTTTTCTCTCTTGAGATAAACCAGTACGGCAATTTTACAAATTATCACGGCTGGCCTCATGGAGACCTGGTGGATCAGGCACATCAAAATGGCAGAAGAGCTATTGTCACCATTACCAACTTCTCATCATCTCAAATAGGCACCCTGTTGGGATCATCAACAAACAGGGCAAACGCCATTTCGAATATCGTTGATCAGGTTGTGCTGGGCGGCGCCGATGGCGTATCCATCGATTTTGAAGGAGTGCCCTCCTCCGCGAAAAACAACTTTGTCACATTCATGTCGGAACTCAAATCCGCTCTTACCCAGGAACTGGGGAATCCCTATATCACTATATGCTCACCGGCCATAGATTGGAATGGATCATATGACTATGATCAACTGGCGGCAAATTCCAGCTACCTTATGATCATGGCGTACGATTATCATTATCGAGGTGGGGACCCTGGCCCGACGGCGCCATTACACGGCGGCGCCCCCTGGTCAAATTGGATGGGCATTGATTACACTCTTGATGATTATGAAGCATATATCACCCCCTATACTTTGAGAAAAGTAATCGTCGGCCTGCCATTTTATGGTTACGATTGGCCGACTACCAGCAGCTCGGTTCCAGGTACTGCAACAGCAAACGGTACAGCCATATTCATGTCATCAGCCATAGACAGGGTTGACAGCGGGAATTACGGCCCCCTTCATTATGATACGGCCAGTGATACCCCTTACCTGGTTTATTACAGTGGAGGGTGGCACCAGCATTTTTTTGATGACGCCGATTCCCTTGGGCTTCGTTTCGCCTACGCGAAAAGCCGCTCTACCGGCGGCGTGGGATTCTGGGCTCTGGGCTATGAAGGTGACTATGATGAAGTGTGGGACGCGGTAGCTGATCACTATGGCGATGACGACGACGATACCGTACCCGACGATGACGACGATACCGTGCGGGATGACGACGATACCGTACCCGACGAAGACTACGATACCGAACACGATGACGATGACGACGATGACACCGGT
>CAYSHR010000321.1:0-4882 GCA_964430795.1 uncultured bacterium | reverse complement strand
CATCGCGGCGCCTAAAAGAGCAAAGAGTTTAAATGTGGATACACCCTGCGTTGTTACCGGCGTATGCGAGGATTGCAGGAGTACAGAAAGAATTTGTAGGGCTAAATTGATTATAGAAGGGCCCTCCATGGGACAAAAAAGCCAGGTCTGGATAATTGAAGGGCAGTATGGTTTTTAAATTGATTGAAAGATCAACGGCAATATAATGAAGGAAATGAATTATGAGAATACGATGGTTTGGTCACTCCAGCTTTGGCATCTATGCGAAAAACGGGTCAATAATTATTACCGACCCTTATAAGCCGGGCGCCTTTGCCGGCGGCATAGCGTATAATCCGATAGATATAAACGAACCCGATATTGTTACCATAAGCCATGATCATGAGGATCATAACTATACTGATGATTTTTCAGGTGAGTTTATTGAGGTAAGAGGGGACATTGTTGAAAAAGAGATTACTTTTACAGGGATAAAGACCTTTCATGATCAAAACCGAGGCGCCGACCGGGGCGAGAATATGGTTATCTGTTTTAAGGTGGATGATATTAATCTGTGCCACCTTGGCGACCTGGGGCACAACCTTTCGGATCAGCAGATTGCCCAACTTGGCCAGGTGGACATACTTTTTATTCCTGTGGGTGGATATTTTACCATCGACGGGAATATTGCCACTGATATTATTGAAAGACTGAGACCTAAAATCTCCATCCCCATGCATTTCAAAACCGCCAAATGTGGTTTTCCCATCGCTGAAGTTGAAGAGTTCACAAAAGGAAAAACCAATGTAAATTTTGTAAAAACTGATGAAATTGAACTAAGCCACGACAAGCTTCCGGGTCTGCCGGAGATCATCGTGCTTAAGCACAGGCTTTAATCTTTAACCGGAGCTATGGAACATGTCTAAATATCCAATACTTTTTTTTGTAATTTTCGCTGTATCAATATTCTCTTTTCCTCTTTTTTCAGAGGCGGATTGCCCGGAAGATGACGTTGACTGCCTGATTAAAGTCCTGGAAAAAGGAAATACCAAGTCGGCATTAAAAGCCGCCATGGCTCTTGGAAAACTTGGAGACGGGAAAGCTGTGGATCCGTTGATAAAAAAACTGGCTCATAAAGATAAATATATGGCCACTGTTTCGGCTTATGCTTTGGCGAAGATCGGCAAGGACGCGGTTCCGGCATTGCTCAAGGCCACTGAAAGCAAAAACTCAAGAGTAAGAAAGCATGCCGCCCATGCTTTGGGTCAGTTAGGCGGCGACAGATATGGAATTTTGGCGAAATTAACAAGAGATGAAGATCCGGCAGTCAGGTACAGAGCTTTCAAGGCTCTTAGAAAACTGAAGGACAAAAGGGCAACAGGCGATGCCATGATAGCCTTGAAAGACCGGCATAAAACCGTAAAGCTCGAGGCTATAAAGCTTCTGGGTGATCTAAAAGACCCCCGGTGCGTGGACTCCCTTATAAATTATGGTCTGACAGATCTTTCTATCGATGCCAGTCTGGAGGCGGCAGCGGTTTTAATATCCTTAGGGCCGCCGGTTGTAAATCCTCTAATCAAAAAATTTGAGAGACAACCTGAATATGTGAAAGTCAGAACTCTTTTTGTCCTTGGAGAACTGGCCCGGGTGGATAATGGTGAAGATGGTGAAAAGGCGAAGAGATTTCTGGTAAAAGTTGTAAACTGGCCAAAACTCGCGCCAAAAGTCAAAACCGCGGCTATTTCCAAACTTGGGGATATTGGCGATCCTTCGGTTATCCCCGAGCTTCGGAAATTTTTAAAAAAAATCGAGGGTAAAGAAGAGTTTGAACAGATGATTCAGATGACAGTCCGAGTATTGTCAAAACTGGAAAAAAAATAGTCGAATCTTTTATTCCCCTTTTTCCTCGATGGATTCCTCACCTTTATAGCAGATTACCAGGTCGTGGAAACTATCATGCATTGCGCTGACCGATTCTTTTAGAACTTTGTTGTCGGCGCCTTTGCAAGCCTTGGCTACAGCCTCAACACTTTTTCCCAGCATGTCGATTTTTGCCTTTAAATCCTCTTTGTTCTTCGCGTCGGCAGGGATAGGGGCTTTTTGCAGAACCTCATAGGCTTTGGTGAGCTTTTCGATATTTATCTTCATTGCGTCAAAATCATCAGAGGGATAGTAGGTGTGCCAATATACACGCAGAACATTGTGAAATCCTTTAAGTTCAGCCCATTTGAAGGAATCAGCAAATGAAAGCAACGAAAATGAGAGAAAGATAAGAACCGCGATAAACCCGATTAATACTCTTGCCCGAACTATTTTTCTCATAATCTACTCCAATAATGTTTAATGTGGTTATTCTGTCGATCAGACCTGAATTAATAACAAGGCTAATCGGAATCGATTTTCAAGTACTCAAGGTATTGGGATATGGTCCCCCTGTAATTTTGCCTGTTCCATTTAGCCACTTTTTTCTGGTACGTCAAGTCCGACTTATAAAGAGCTCTTCCAATACTGACAAGTTGCATGTTATTTTCCGAGCTGTCCGGTGTTACGGCTTTGCAACCTTTCACTCTCGATTGCCTCTCCACATCCATTTTCATTGAATCTTCCTCAAATAGGAAATCGACTGGGAATATCCTGCACACTCTTGGTCTATGGTTATAAACAGAGCAGCCGTTTCTTGTAAGAAAAACGCACCTGTCTCTGACCTTTCTAATGGCCATTATCCTGTGCCCTACAGCTAACTCCACCCAGTCATCGGCGTCCTGGTCCCATTGGATTTCATCAATGGAATAGAATCTCACTATCTTTTTACCGGGCATACCCGTGGCTTTTACCAGCTTCCTGACTTCCAGGTCGTTAATGGGGATTAGTGGCTCCTTGCAACATGTTCCGCATCTTTTGCAATCGATTTGCCTCATTTTATCTTTCAAAATCAATACTAATATTGGCAAAAGCCCATCTATTATTCTATTCCTTGTTTTCTAAGCCAGACCTGAACGTTTTTGGAGCTTTCAAGGAGTACCCGCCCAAGCTCTAAAAGCACCTCCTGCCTGGTTTCGCAATTGTGAAGATCGGCCATAGCGCATAGCTCCCCTTTGTGATCCGTGCCAAAGGGATTTACAAAAGAGACAATATGAGGAGGTGATTCATGAGCTTTTACAGGGTGGACTTCTATTCGGATGTCATCATCAGGCTTCCTTTTTATTTTTCCCATTTGACAGCTCCTGATCCTGATATTTTTTTGGGGTTATGGGAGAATTAATCCGCTTTCATCTTCATCCGCGGGTTTCTTGGCCGTTTGGTCTTGGGCGCCATCCGGAATATTTATCAGCTTGCTAAGAAGTTCCTTGCAAAAGGGAATTCCTCCAGCCAACCTCTCTTGCCGGCTCAGAGCTTTTGCTGTGGCAAGAGCCATAACAGCCATTTCGGTTTTGCCGTTTAAAGCCAAAAAATATGCTCCGTTTTCAATGCGCTTTCTCCATATCTCCCTATTGTCCTTATCAAAATATTCATTGATAATATTTACAACCATCCTGTCAATTTGATCTTCTTTCTCCTCGCCGCTCAAGAGAATTTTATCCTGGAAAATATCTGAGAACTTCGATTCTATTTTCCGAAGAGTATCTATTGGGAGCGTCCAGTTTCTAAAGTCAGGCTCATGGTGGAGCGCATCGGACTTCATGAAAACTGAAAAGCTCTTTTCCACATGGTCTTTGGAAATCAGATCCCAGACCGGATGTACATCCAACATTTTCTCAGGCTCAGGCATAGACGTAAACGCGCTGATAAATCCCGTGGGGAATGGTTTTTCCGATTGCTCATTGATTTTTATCGCCTCTTTGATAAAAAAGTGACCGATGGGCATGGGCGCCTTGTATATCTCAAGATCATTATCGGTTTTCAATTTGTTGATTATCTCTTTAAAACCCGACCTGCTCGTGTCAAAGACCCTGAAACTTGTTACTCCCTCAAAGAAATTGGTTAGTACATAGAGAAGCCTTACTCCCATTCCAGGAGTCAAAGCCGAAAAAAATATTTCTCTCTCACCGAGGCGGTTTGTTTCAGATATCATGGAATCCGGGTGGGGTTCAATCAACTTCCTGAATTTGAATCCCGACTTCTTTTTCTCATCCTTGATTACCACTCCTTCGGATTTTAGCTGGTGGATTCGCCTTTTTATCAGTTTTTTAAACTTCTTCTCTTTTATCTCGGAAGCGATTTTCGGCAAAAGGGCATGCTTTCCTTCTTTAACCAGAAGCTCCAAAAGAGCCATCTGGAATTCCATGGGAATATCGAGAAAAAATTTCCATTTGTCATCTTTTAGTAGTGCGGCGATATGGGACTTAACCGTTTCCAGATTGGCAAGAAAGTCCCGGTCAATTATTCCATCGGATCGGGCGTAATCATCCAGGTCCTTTTCAAAATCAACCGGGGAAGAATCCGTTAAAAGTTTCAACAGTGGCAGGGCGCCTTTTTGGGCTCTTTTTACATCATCGAGAATAGACATTATTATTTCCTCGTCTATCTAAACAGGCTTGGAAGAGAGTTCTTTTCCTTTGCCCGATTTCAAAAGTTTTTCAAGGGCCATGAATTTGGAATATCTTTTTAAAAAAGAAAAAGCACAACCAAATCAGTGTAAGAAAAATCTCATGTATATGTCCAGGGAATTAATTGGAAACAATTTGAAGCCGGCTTTGAAATCATTGACATACCTTGGTAATCATGATACCTGAAAGTAGCTTTTATCCTGTTTTTTCAAGCAGTGGCGATACAATCAGGTCATGTTGATGGGTTTTTGAATGCTTCTCACTGTGAATTGTACAATTAATGCCCCATCGACTTATGGAATCGTTTGTTTTTGAGGTCTTGATGGCGCGATAAGCCCTTTTTCCGACAGCGTTTC
>CAYSHR010000320.1:0-4896 GCA_964430795.1 uncultured bacterium | reverse complement strand
CCTTGGACGAGGCAATGTTCTTTCTTGAGAAACTTAGTGAGGATAAGATGCCCCTTGGGTCTGTTGTTTTTAACAGGTTCCATCCATCACCTGTAGATTTATCCATGGAAGAGTTGAAAGCGTTAACGGAAAAGGCTATTGACGCGCTACCTAAATACGCTCCCGCGGTGGATGGATTAATGGAAAATCTGAAAGCCTTCTCTCTTTTGTCAAAAACCGACGAAATGGCAATGACGAATTTTCTATCAAAAGCCACCCTTGTCATTACTCCCGCGAAAGTCCCATTTCTCGATCATGACGTTCACGATATTTCCGGGCTTTTGGAAATCGCCGGACATCTGAAATAAACTGCCACATCCTTGGACAGGCTTATTGGCGCTCTTTCAGTAAACTCAGGGCAGGCGGGGGTTGGTTGATTTCTCATATAGAGCGATTCGTCTTTTTTCATTTAGGATCGGCAAAGTATATGGATGATCTTCAAGGAGGGAGTACCCCTTAATCGCCAGTGGTGGGGTTATGAGGAACATGGCCATTTTCCCTCCTGCCCTTAATTTGTTTCCGGCCAGTTTTTCAAACTCCACCGGCTCGGCTACAGCTCTTCCTGTTACAAGATCAAAGGTCTCATCCCCGGGCATATCCTCAACCCGGCCATTATAAATCGTGATGTTTTCCAATTGGAGCGCCCGTTTTACTTCTCTTAAAAAGTGGGCTTTTTTACCAATGGATTCCACCAGGAGAATCTCAAGTTCAGGCTTGCAACATGCCAGGACAACGCCGGGGAAACCTCCGCCGGCGCCCATATCCAATAGGTTTTTCTCCGTTTTGAAAAGGGATAAAAGGGCAAGGGAGTCAAGGAAATGTTTTATAGCCGCCTGCATAGGATCAATAATTCCGGTGAGATTTATTTTTCTGTTCCACTTCGAGAGAAGGAGGTAATGGCGGGTCATTTTTTCCATGGAGGATTCGGATATTTTTACGCCGGCCCGGTTAAGCCCGTCTTTGAGGGTTTTTAAAAAAATATCAGCGGGTTTATTCAAGGCGCTCAAGGATCAGACCAGCCCTGCTTTTAATAAGTCGTGAACGTGCAATGTGGCAATGGCCACATCAGGATCATCTTTTTCTGTGACAAAAATGTTGCTGATGGAAAATTTATCCATCATGTGAAGGGCCTTCATGGCCAGGGCGTCTTTGTGAATCCGCTTTGGGTCCTTTGTCATAAAATCCGCCGCGGACATAAGCAAAGCCCTTTCCCTGTATTTCAGAAGCCCTCGACGTAAATCGCCATCAGTGATTACTCCCATCAATTTGCCATTCTTATTCACAACGGCGGCAACGCCAAGGCGCTTTTCCGAAATTAGAATTATAGCCTCGGCCATGGTGGCGGTCATGGAAACCTGGGGATGTTTATCCCCGGCGTGCATTACATCAGAGACTCGCAAAAGAAGCTTTTTGCCAAGGGAGCCCGAAGGATGGTAAATAGCGAATTCCTCCTGGGTGAAACCTCGCTTTTCAAGAAGAGCGACCGCCAGGGCGTCGCCAAGAGCCATGGTGACGGTAGTGGAAGCTGTTGGCGCGAGACCTAAAGGACAAGCTTCTTCGGTCACCGCAATATCAAGGAAGATATCCGCTACCCTGCCAAGGGTGCTCTGCCTTACACCAGCCATAACAATAATAGGCGCGCCCAGCCTTCTGATGTTGGGCAATATGTCCAGAGTCTCCCTTGTTTCGCCGGAATAGCTTATAAGGAGGCAGACATCCTCCCTGGCTATCATCCCCAGATCGCCGTGAACGCCCTCAGCGGGATGAAGAAAAAACCCGGGAGTCCCGGTAGAGGCTAAAGTGGCGGCTATCTTTTTTGCCACGAGGCCGCTTTTTCCCATACCGATAACAATGACTTTACCATTGCAATCAAACAGGCAATTTACGGCTTTTACGAACTCCAGGTTAATGCTTTGTTCCAAGCGGGTAAGGGCATGGGCTTCTATGCTTAATACCCTTTTGGCGATTTCAATCAGTTTTTTATCATCCATTTTTTTTCTCAATGCCGTTTAAAAAACAGGGAGTCAGGAAATCTCGCAACAATTCTTCATGGAAGCTCTGATAAAGGCCTTGAACAACGGGTGCGGCGCTTGGGGACGGCTTTTGAATTCCGGATGGAACTGGCAGCCTAAAAACCAAGGATGCTTCTTTATCTCGGCTATTTCCACAAGATCAAGGTCGTCATTTATTCCGGAAAAGATCAACCCTTTTTTCGCCAGAATTTCTCTATATTCGTTATTTACCTCATAGCGATGGCGATGGCGCTCGCTGATCTGTTTGTTTCTATAGGCGGACATGGCGTCGGTGGTCGATTTGATGGAGCATTGATAGGCGCCAAGGCGCATAGTGGCGCCCATCTGCTTTATCTGCTTCTGCTCTTCCATCATGCTAACTACAGGGTGATCTGTTTTATGATCAAACTCCATGCTGTTCGCGCCTTTGAGCCCGCAAACATTTCTGGCATACTCAATAACAGCCATTTGCAATCCAAGGCAGATTCCAAAGTAAGGTATCTTATTCTCTCTGGCGTATTTTACCGCGAGGATTTTTCCCTCGATGCCTCTATCGCCAAAACCACCCGGCACTAGAATACCGCCGACGCCTTTCATAAAAGACGCGGCTTCCCCTTTCTTCTCAATCTTCTCAGAGTCAATAAATCTCAATTCCACCCGGCAGTTATTGGCGATGCCGCCATGAATAAGAGCTTCGTTAAGGCTTTTATAGGAATCAACAAGGTGCACATATTTGCCTACAATTCCGATGCGTGTAAGCTTTTTAGGGTTGGTGACTCTGCGGACAATGGTTTTCCATTTTCTTATGTCAGGCTGCCCTGTCCAGATATTGAGTCTTTCCATGATAATATCGTCAAGGCCCTCCTGGTGGAAATTGATGGGCACTTTGTAAACGGTGTCAACGTCCTTGGCGGTGATTACGGCCTCTTCGGTGACGTTGCAAAAAAGAGCGATCTTTTTTTTCAGTTCAGGTTCCACATCCTGGTCACACCTGCAAAGAAGAATGTCCGGCTGGATTCCAATCTCTCTCAGTTTCATCACCGAGTGTTGGGTGGGCTTTGTCTTGTACTCATTTGAGCCGGAAATAAGGGGTATGAGAGTCAGGTGAACATAGGCGCAATTCTCTTTGCCCACATCAATTCTCATCTGCCTGATGGCTTCCATAAAGGGCAGGCTCTCTATATCGCCGGCGGTTCCACCGATCTCAACAATGATGATGTCATAGTCAGGGGCCAGAGCCATCATCTTGGTTTTGATTTCATTTGTGATGTGAGGAATTACCTGCACCGTGCCGCCAAGGTATTCGCCGTTTCTCTCTTTTTTGATTACTGAATAATATATCTGCCCGGATGTAAAATTGTTTTTTGTGGACATGGTCGCGTGGGTAAAACGCTCGTAGTGGCCAAGATCGAGGTCCGTCTCGGAACCATCATCGGTGACAAAAACCTCGCCATGCTGAAATGGGTTCATGGTTCCGGGGTCCACATTTATATACGGATCGAGTTTCTGAATAGTAACCTTCAGCCCCCTTGCTTCAAGCAGAGCGCCAATACTCGCTGACGCGATACCCTTTCCAAGACCGGACACAACACCGCCGGTTACAAATATAAATTTGGCTGTTCTTTTCTTTTTAGCCACAAAAAACCCCTTTGATAAAAAAGTTATTTAACCATCTCATTGGCTTTTTCCAGGTCCCTTGGAGTATCTACGGAAAAACCACTCTCTTTTACTGTTATGGTTTTAATTCTTACGCCATGGTGCAAAGCCCGAAGTTGCTCCAGTTTTTCCAGCTTTTCCAATGGCGCCGGCGCCCATGAGGCAAATTCCAAGAGAAAATCCCTGGTATACGCATAAAGCCCTATATGCTTAAAAAGAAGGCTTCCATCTGTTGGCCCTATCTTGATTGCACCCGAGTCCATCTCCATTACGTCCCTGATAAATGGAATGGGGGATCTGGAAAAATAGAGGGCGTAATCGTTTTTATCCACAACGAGTTTGGCTACCGAGGGATCCAGAAGATCAGCCGGGTCGGTTATCTTGGTTTTTAAGGTGGCGAATCGCAAATTCGGCTCTTTGGTAAAATCCTCGATCAAAGCCGTTATTGACTCCGGGTCAAGAAAAGGCTCATCTCCCTGGACATTTATAACCATATCCGCGTCTCGATTTTCGAAAACCTCCGCGAGGCGATCCGTACCTGACTTATGGTCGCCCCGGGTCATTACAGCCATGCCCCCGAAACTCTCCACCTCTTTAAGTATCCTCTTGTCATCTGTAGCCACAAGAACCTGTGAAATTCCCCCGGCTTTGGCCGCCTGTTTATAAACCCGCTGAATCATGGTAACGCCGCCAATGTCGGCCAGAGGTTTTCCCGGCAGCCGCAAGCTGTGAAATCTGGCGGGAATGGCCACCACGACTCTTTGATCATTGACGGATTTATTTTTATTATCAGCATCTTGCATAAACACGCATATCCAAAAACCGGTGGGTGGCGAAAAATTATTTCAGTAAATATGATGGGTTGGCGGGTAAAAAAAAACCCGGGCCATGCCCGGGATTATTGATTATCATATTTTTGATCTTCGCGCTATAAAAATGTTTACAAGGCGCGAAATAATTTAAAATTCTATTCCTTGATTAAAGACTCGAAATAAGACTTTACCGACAAAGGAAGAATGGTCTTCCTATGATAGCGAACAGGCTCATTGATAATTTCCAATTCAAAGCTGTCGGGAAAATCGCTCTCCCTTACCTGGAACTGGTTATTTTTATGAGAGTCCTCAATCTCTTTTTTGATGGACATGCATGTGCGATAATAAGAGAATAATTTTCTACCGAAAGGTGTGGC
>CAYSHR010000319.1:0-4923 GCA_964430795.1 uncultured bacterium | reverse complement strand
ATGTAGAAAACGGAGTACGCCCAATAATTAAAAAAAAAATCGGCGCCGGTGTGGGCTCGGGAGTCGGCGCCCGAGTATTGGAATCATCCATTAAGTCATCAAGAAGGTCCGATTCATTCATTTCGGAAGGGTCATAGACTGTTGGAGGCGTAGGGGTGGGCGTCGGTTCTTCATCCTCCTGGGCAATGGAAAAAGTCGGATTGCCCATGGACCAGATCAAGCAGAACAGAACCAAAAGAAATGGAAGACTCCTTAAAAACAGCCGCATATGATGCTCCAGCAAAGAAAAACCGATTTATCGGAACAATTCAAAGTAAGAAATAAATCAAACTGATTTGCCAAATCTTGTCAAGGTATTGTTCACAAAGAAAATTAAAAAAGGCAGAAAAACGACTTATCCTTGAAGTCTCTTATTAAAAAACGCGAACTCCAGTCAGCAAAATGTCGGATGTAAGTTCAACCATCCAGACCTCTTGTGAGTAAGATAGGATAAAACCTTTCTGGTTTTCCATATCAACGCCACATGCCAGTCCCTCATCCACGGTGGTTAACAAAACTGAGTCAAGGCGCCAGTCCTGGCTGACAAAAGGAGGCGTTACCGGTTTAAAGTCATTGCCCTGACCCATAAAAATCAACCCGCTGTTTTCTTGAAAATCTCTGCCGATAAGTACCATCCGCTCATTATTTTGGGCGCCTCCGTTCAAATCCCAATCCGTGCTCGAATAGGAAAGGCTGCTCAATTCCCAATTTCCTTGTGAAATGGAAAAAGCCAATCCCTGCTTCTGTTCGAGATTAACTCCCGCGGCGATTCCATTTTTATCATCCATCATACTGATGGAATATAATCCAAAATCAACACCGATTTCCGGCACAGGGAGAGAATTCCACTGGCCATCCCGGTAATCCAGAATTACCGGTTTCTGTTCAGCCCAGTTAATACCAACAGCTATTGCCTGGTTCTGCCCGGTCATTTCAATATCCGTAAGCCACCAGTCATCGCTGATATAGGGCGGGCTGATCTCTTTCCAGTTATCCATGTCGAACATCAAGACCAGGCCGGAGCCATTTTGCCAGTCAGCGCCTACAGCGAATCCTGAGTGGGTTGAAGCCATGGAGATGGAGAAAAGTTCCCAGTCCAGACTTAAGACAGGGGTTTCAAACCTTGTCCAGTTCTGGTCTATATTTTGAAGGACCAGACCTTTTTTCCCTGGATCGTCTCTGCCAACGGCGAACCCTTCAGAGCACTTGGGGTAATAGATATCGTTAATGGTCCAGCCATCGGAAAAAATGAGGGGGGTAATATCACTCCATGTACCTTCTTTTTTAACGAGAATTCCATTTCCAACAGCATATGCCCAGCCGCAATTGTCACTATCTCCCCCTCCACCGTCGCCACCCGGTCCGGTATTTGGGTTATCATCGTTATCGTCGTCGTCATCGTCGCCATCGAGGCTGAAACAACCGGTTAAGGGCATGGCGACCAGAAGAGCCAAAAGAAAAATGAAAATAATATGGTGTTTGCCCATAATCATCTCCTATGATTGTCCTTTAATATTCGAATCGAAGTTTAACCAAGAGGTAGTAAGATAGCAAGAAAAAACACAATAGATTGTATTTGAAAAAATTACCTTGTACATGATATAGGGTGTAGTGTTACTTTAGAGAGCTATTTTTTGATTAAGGAATTTTGATTTTGAGACAATTTTCCAGAATAACCGGTTTTCTTGCCCTGTTTATATTATTTCACAGCAACGCTTTTTGTGAGGTTGTGGGAATTTCGGTTCATTCCGATTTGCAAGGATCATCTCCTGATAAATTGAGCAGTTGTATAAGCAAATCCCTTGAAGATATTAGAGGGCATTATATCAAGACCTTAAAGGACCACGGTCCCTCAAGTAAACTCAATGGCGCCAAGGTTGGAAAAAACGAACTTCTTGATGTTCTTTATCATATTACTTTGCATGAAAAAGAGGGCAAAACCGGAATTAAAGTTCTGCAATATAATGTTGCCCTTGGAAAAGTAACAAACGTAGTTGTTTCATATCTGGGTGAGTATCGGCGCCCTTGTGATCTGGCCGTAGTTGAGACCCTCGATCTACTTGATAAAGAACCAACTTTTATAAACAGAGCGAAGCCCTACATTAACAAGGGCAGAGTGTTCGCCTCGGCCGGAAGATGGGACGAAGCAGTAAAAGAATATACAATGGCCGCGAAAATTCTTACAAACAGTGGCGCGATTTACAGGGACATGGCTCTTTTTTTGGAAAGAGCCGGGGATGAAGGCTGGTCAATCGCGTGGTATGAAAGCGCGATAAAAACCGATCCTTTGGAAATTCCATCTTATCTTGGAATAGCGAGAGTGGAAAATGGCAGGGAAAATATTGAGACTGCCCTGGCTGTTCTGGAGAAGGCTGTTGAAGTCGCTCCTAAACCTCCAATGCTCTTTTATGAGTTGGGAAAACTTTACAGGCTACTTGAGCGATATGAGTTGGCCTGGCCTGCCTTTTTAAAAGCTATTGAGCGGGACAGCAGCGATGACGCCCTGAATATTGACCTGGTTGACGCACTTGTAAAGGACAAGAAATGGGCTTTGGCTTCGAAATACCAGATGGAATATCTCAAAAGACACCCCACTGATTCTGATGCCAGGGGAAAGTTGCTCAACTATTATTTCAAAGCGGAAAATTATGGCGCCGCCGCTCAAATTCTTGAATCTTTTTTAAAGGCTTATCCTGACGCTATTGTCTGGGTTGAGCAATACGCCATCGCCCTTGAAGGTTTAAATGAACTGGATAAAGCGAAACAGCAGTATGAAAAGTTGATCAGGTTAGGGCATGAGAATTATAAAACCCACCTTGCCCTTGGCAGAATCGCTTATAAAAAAGGTGACTTCAAAGGGGCGAAATCCCATATAAAATGGACTCTTGGCAAAGGCTACAACGACATTGAGGCTCTTCGAATGTTGAGCAATATTCAGGTGATGGAAAAGAACCATATAGGCGCTCTTGAGACCTATAAAAAGATATTGTTTTACGAGGAAGGGTTAAGAGACTCGGACCTGACCCAACTGTTTGTTTTAGGTGAAAAAGCCCAGGCTATGTGGATGGTTGAGGATATCTTAAATGACGCCATGGCCTTTCATTACGGCAATGACAGAAGAAAATTATTAATGAGCCTGGTGGAGGTTAAAATAAGGGATGGCCGAAAGGAAGAAGCGGTTTCCTGGCTAAAAGGTAATTCGAGATATATAAAACGCTATGGACCGGCTTATATGCTGTGGGGAAGCCTCCTAATTGATATGGGTCGGTATGATGAGGCTGAAAGTGTTTTTTATATTGGACTTCAAAATACTACGGAGTCATCATTTCCACTCAATGTGGCTCAGCTCTACCACAAGATAAAACGATTTAGTAAAGCTGAGGATTTCTACAGGCATGCCCTTGGCATTAACGCGGGAAGCTTTAAAGTTCTACTCCAATATATGGAGGTATGCCTGATCAATGGAAGTTTGGACGCCGCGTTATGGACCTTCCATGACCTGGCTCAAATTGAATTGCCTCCCCTGTATAAAATCTATTTTGCCTTTCTTCAGGTCATGTATGGAAAGCTTAAAGGAGAAGAGCTCTTTGCCAAACAGGCAACAGGCTATGTTGTCGCTCTGGTTGAGACATACGGGCTTTCAGGAAAATTGGATTTTAGTGATTTTGATCCTGTAATCGAAATGAATTTTGAAGGGAAGGAGAGGGAACTTATCGAGGAGCTGGTTTTGCTGGTTGAGGGAAAAATGGCGCCGGCCAAGTTCAGGAAAAGACATTCCATGGAGAAATAACGAAATTTTCAGGTTCGTTTTATTTTAATACAGTCTTGACAGGGCGGCATAAGGCGGATATTAGTGTGCCGACAAAAAATGAGGAAAGGCGAGAAATGGCCAGGGCCAGAATATTAGAAGTTGATCCGCAGCACATAAAATACAGGCTTATCAAGCAGGCGGCGGAGATATTAAAAAAGGGCGGGATTGTCGCCCACCCAACTGATACAACCTATGCCCTTGGTGTCTCCCTATCAAATATTAAAGCGGTAAATGAATTATATCGAATAAAGAAGAAGGATCTCAAAAGACCCCTTTCCTTTCTCTGTTCCGACATCTCGACCATGTCTGAATACGCCCTGATCAACAAAACAGCTTTTCAGATTATGAGAAGAATTCTGCCCGGACCCTACACCATCATTCTACCGGCCAGAAAAGCGGCGCCCAGGAAACTTCTATGGACAAATAGAAAAGAGGTGGGCATCAGAGTTCCTGATGAGCCTGTTGTAAAAGGTCTCATTGAGGAGCTTGGGGAACCCATCATTTCCACCAGCGCCAAACTTCCAAAGGGAGAGCTCCTTGCCTCTGCCTACGATATCCTCGATGATTTTGGTTATTCGGTTGATTTGATTCTTGACGCGGGTTACATTTATCCGGAACCTTCGACCATAATAAGTTTTTTAGAAGATACTCCCAGTGTTGTTAGAACAGGCAAAGGCCCTGTGGACGGAATTATTGAATTCGATTAAAAAACACAAAAAAAAATGAAAGGGTGGTTGTATGAACCCTTCCTATGGTGAAAAAGAAAGACAACTTGAGACCTGCGTAAATGAAGATGTCTCTCCATGGAAAACCTCGGGTTTTGATCAATACCATTTTATCCATCAGGCCTTGCCGGAAATTGATCTGGCTGATGTTGATATAAGGACAACTTTTCTGGGCAGGGAATTTGCCGCGCCGATCTGTATCGCGCCTATGACCGGCGGTTATGACAGCGGCGCCAAAGTAAACAAAAACCTTGCCCTGGCCGCTCAGAATATCGGCCTGGCCATGAGTGTTGGCAGTCAGAAGGTCGCTCTGAAGAATCCGGCCCTTGAAGAAACATTCCAGGTAAG
>CAYSHR010000318.1:0-4928 GCA_964430795.1 uncultured bacterium | reverse complement strand
GATTGCCGCTACATTTCCTTACGCCAAACACAACCGATATTTTACTTTTTCCGATGAATCCTTCTCCGGGGAAAAAATAGTATCGAAGAAACTCAGCGCCACCACCAGAAGGGAATACCGCCCGATTGACGCCCCCGCTTATCCCGCCCTACAGAAGTCTTTTTTTGCCGCCAAATCCGGCAACATCGTAGTGAATAAACTGACCAGAAACCCGGAAAGGATTTCAGCGACCCTTTCTCTTGAATCCCCGGATACGATTTTTGTAAGACAATTTTATTTTCCGGGTTGGGATATGGAAGTCGATGGTCTTTTAGTTCCTCTAAAATATGACAATCCAAACCGGCAGATGGCCTTTTTCCTCCCGGAAGGAAAACACAATATTCTGCTACGATACAGAGGAACCGGTCTGGTCAAAGCCGGAAGGGCTATATCTTTTGCCGCGCTGTTTTTGTTAATTATTGTTGGTTTCGTCTCCATCAGACATTCTTGCCGGGATTCTTTGAAGAAATTCAGCCCCTGGGTAAAACGTTGGTTTCTTAAATTGAAAAATCTCTCTATTCAGGTCAAGATGATCAGCGGCGCCATGTTTATTATTGCTGTTGTCGCGATCCTCTCTGTTATTCAGGTTCAGTCAATAAGCAGAGAGACATCCATTTTCAAATTACCCATTGATAATGTCACCCCCATTGGAAGCCCGGTTTTTATCAACAGCAATTATCAGGGAAACCGGCTTTTTATCAGCTATTTAACCTTTGAAACCGGAATACAGACCTATGGAAATGTATCTGTGGAGTACCGTTTATCCGGTAAATACAAGAAGCTGTCCGGATGGGTGGGGCTGGATGATTCTTCTGTAAAATGCAAACGAACCAAGCCGGTCCATGGGGTCATTTACGCTGATGGAAAGCCACTTTTTAAGAGCCGCGCCCTTTATCCATTTCAACCCCCCGCGCCTTTTGAACTGGATATTACCGGAGTTAAAACCATGATTTTTTCCGGCATATCCCCTGATTCAAAGGAGAATTGTTTCTATCTTGATTGGATCAAGGGAGACCTTGTTCCAGAATAAGTGTCAATTTCGTGGTCAGACTTATTGCTGCCGGCGGCTCGCCGGTGGCCCACGCCACCCAAACTTCACCCACCGCGACCCGAGGGTTGATATGACACCGGCATTATCGGCAATATTAAGTGTTATAGAGAAATGAGGTCATCTCCCCGGAAATCAAGCCATGCTTCAGGTAACAGACCGATTACTTACACTTGATGTTCAAACCTCTTGCGGAATTGAAACCGGTGATATATTCTCCATTTTTGCCAATCGCCTCGCGGTTTTTGACTTTTCGCGGGGAGAGAAATAATTTTTTGAGAAGGAGCGCCTGGTGGATTTCCCTAAGCGATACAAACCCCTGGAGGTTGAGCCGAAGTTGCAAAAGTTCTGGGAAGAATCCCGAATCCACAAATACGATCCTGATTCAGACCGCGAATGTTTTTCCGTTGACACTCCGCCCCCTTATGTCTCCTCGGCCCATTTACATGTAGGGCACGCCATGAGTTACACCCAGGCTGAAATCATTGTCCGGTTCAAAAGGATGCAGGGTTTTAATATTTTTTATCCCATGGGTTTTGATGATAACGGCCTGCCCACCGAGAGATATGTCGAGAAGAAGCACAAAATCAACAAAGGAAAAATCAAGCGGAGTGACTTTATAGATTTGTGCCTGAAGGAGACAAAGATCGGCGGCCGGTCTTATAAGGATCTCTGGACAAAGCTGGCCATCAGCGTTGATTGGGACGAGCTATACACTACCATAGATGAACGAAGCCGGCGGACATCCCAGAAAAGCTTTATCGATCTTTTTAACAAGGGGTTGATTCAAAGAAAAGATGAGCCGATTCTCTGGTGCCACAAATGCTCGACCTCCATTGCCCAGGCTGAAGTGGAGCCGGTTGAGACGCCAGGCGTCCTGAACGACGTAATCTTCAAGGCCGCCGATGGATCGGACCTTGTAATCTCCACAACAAGGCCCGAACTGCTCCCGGCCTGCGTCGCTCTTTATGTGAATCCTGAGGACAGCCGCTATTCTCACCTGGTGGGCGCCACGGCGAAAGTTCCTCTTTTTGATTATGAAGTCAAGATAAGGACCCATCCCAGTGTTGATATCACTTTTGGCACCGGCCTTATGATGGTTTGCACATGGGGCGACATGGACGATGTCATCAAGTGGAAAGAGCACAAGTTGGAAACCAGGGCGATTTTTGACCAGTATGGCCGGTTAAATGAACTGGCCGGACCATTCAAGAACATGAAAGTCCCTGTGGCCAGAAAAGCAGTTATCGAGAAGCTTAAAGAAGAAGGGCTTTTACTAAAGCGGGAAAACCTTGTTCATAATGTTGGCGCCCATGATCGCTGCGGCGCGACCATCGAGTTTGACCACAGCCCCCAATGGTTTATCAATGTTCTTGACCACAAAGAGGAATTCCTTGAGAGAGGCAAGGAACTCAAATGGTATCCCGAGCATTTCAAGGTGCGCTTTGACGATTGGGTGGAAGGTTTGAAATGGGATTGGTGCATTTCCCGCCAGAGATATTACGGGGTACCCTTCCCGGTATGGTATTGTGAAAAATGCGACAAACCATGGACGCCGCCCATTGACGCGCTTCCTGTTGATCCTGGCTCCGACCCTCTTCCAAAAGGCGCGAAATGCCAGTGCGGCTCTTCTTCCTTTGTGGGAGAAAAGGACGTTATGGACACCTGGATGACAAGCTCTATGACTCCCCTTATCAACGCCTACTGGGGCCTTGGCGATACCGAAAGAACAAAAAAGATTTACCCTCAGACCATCAGGGTTCAGGCCTTCGAGATCATCCGCACCTGGCTTTTTTATACCATCGTAAAAAGCCATTATCATACCGATTCCCTGCCCTGGACCGACGTCATGATTTCAGGGTGGGGTCTTGACAAAAACGGCAAGAAGATTTCCAAGAGCAAAGGAAATTTTATTGACCCGAACATTATTATAGAAAAATATTCAGCCGACGCACTACGTTACTGGTCAGCGGGCGCGACCCTTGGCAACGACCTTCGTTTTCATGAAACCGACGTGGCGGACGGAAAACGCCTTGTAACCAAACTCTGGAACGCGTCCAAGTTTGTAAGCACGTATCTTTTTGATGATCATGGACGCCCATTGCCTCTTTACAAGGGCGAGCCCACCATTATCGACAAGTGGATCACATCGAAGCTTAACTCGGTTATTGAAAAAGCCACCGGCTTTCTTGAAAGATACGAATACAGTCACGCCTTAAAACAGACAGAGCGCTTTTTCTTTTCCGAGTTCTGCGACAACTACCTCGAGATAATCAAGGAGCGTTTCTGGAAACCGGAAAAATTCACCCCGGATCAGGTCGAAGCGGCGAGATACACATTGCGCTATATTCTGGAGAATGTTCTCAAGCTTTTGGCGCCTTTTATCCCTTATATAACCGAAGAACTTTTCCAGATCATATTTAAACGCTACCAGGACACGCCCGTCTCCATTCACGTCGCTCCCTGGCCAAAAAACCGGCCGGAGCTTAATGACGAGGAAGCCCAGGAGCGAGGGCGGCTGATGATGGACCTTCTCACCGCTATCCGCAGGTGGAAAACAAAACAGCAGGTTCACACCAATTTTCCTTTGAAAGAGCTAATAGTAACAGCCCGGGAAAAAGAGCAAGAGATGATCGAGCCCATTGCCGAAGATTTAAGAGCCGCGGCTCATTCAGATAGTCTGACCTTTGCTGACGGGGGTGATGTTCCCACTGAAAATGAAAATGTGACCCTTGCCCTTACGTTGGGAGAGAAAAAGCCCAGAATAGATCGGTAGCGTCTCGATACGGGGAAGTTGATGTTCGAATATGATTTAGCTTTGCGTCTTTTGGGAACGCGATTAAAAGATAGAGCCCTGATCGGGCCGGAAACAGTTCAAATAGATTTGACTGACAATTGCACCAGCAATTGCATTGGATGCTGGGCTCGATCTCCCTTTCTCCAGGATGACGATCACTATGATACTCTTGAGAAAGGCGCCCTTGATACTGACTTTGTGTTGAATCTTCTTCCCGAACTTGCCGGAATGGGAGTAAGCACGATCTTTCTTGGCGGTGGCGGCGACCCTTTATGTCATGAGGATTTTCTGAAAATTGTTCGCCGGATAAAGAAGCTCGGCTTTTCCTGCGTTGTCAACACAAACCTGTTAAATGCCGACTCGAAAATGATGGAAACCTTAGTGGAAGTGGGTCTTGACGAGCTTATCGTCAGTATCTGGGCCGCGGATTCCCGAATGTATTCAAAGCTCCACCCAAACCAGAGCGAAGGAACATTTTTACACATCGAGAATATGCTCAGGCGACTGGCCGATCTTAAAAAAAGAACGGGAAAAGCCGGTCCCAAGGTAAAGATATATAATGTTATCTGCTCTCTAAACGCCGACGATATTCCCGCCATGATCAATCATGGCAAGAGCCTCGGTGTAGAGGAGGTGGAGTTTTCGATCCTGGACACCATCCCCAGGCGCACCATGATATTCCTTCTGACCCCAAGACAGATAAACAAGATCACGGAATTTTTTAAGACCTATAAACAGCAGGAGCGCCCTTTTGTTCATTATGAGCTTTTTTTACGCCGACTTCACAACGTGGATGTTCAAAAAGGGGTTTATGATAATGGCATTGTTGAGTCCATTCCATGCGTGGCCGGGTGGTTTTACGCGCGAGTCACCACAGTTGGCCAGGTTCATAGCTGCCTGAAGGCTCATCGCGTCGCCGCGGGGAATCTTACCGGGCACAGGTTTGGACAGATATGGTTTGGTGAAGGGCAGGACCGGTTCAGAAAAAACACCATACAATTGAAATACGACAATCCGTTTCTTGAAATGATAGGACATGACATT
>CAYSHR010000317.1:0-4930 GCA_964430795.1 uncultured bacterium | reverse complement strand
CTCTTCTTCGTCCAGAGTCTCTAAATATTCTGAAGGAGTTGAATATTTGAATTCGGCAAGAGAGGAATTCTCATTGGTCCATTTGTTTATCATGGATGGGGCAAAGGATTGGGGACGGCCATGATCCGTTCCTGAGGGACAGAAGAGATTTTTCTGATCCGATGATTTGGCCAGGTGGGAATAGATTCTGGAGAATCGATACAATGCCCGTTTTGGCCCTGAATCCACCGGGTATCCGGCAAAATATGATTGAGCCATGTGGTGGGTTTTGATTGGCGTGCCATCAATGCCCTGCCACCAAAAATCGGATTTTACTTCGCTGCCGGAAGGGCGTTCTCTTGAAAACATCAATGCGCCGGCGCCGCATTTTCTAAGTATCTGGGGCAGTTGCCCATTCATTCCAAAGGAATCGATGAGCCACGCGGTTTTTGAATATTTATTGAAATTGGCTTTCGAGAATTCCTGCCACTTTATAAATTGCCTTACCAGCGATTCCCCCAAGGGCAGATTTGTGTCAGGCTCAACATATCCACCTAAAACAGGTTCAACCCGCCCTTCTTTTACAAAATCAAGGAGCTTCGAAAAAGCCTCTGGTGAAGCTTTGTAAAGAGCCGCGATCTGGGGGACCTGGTCAATCACTAAAGTGGACTCGGGGTTTTTCTCAAGAATCGCCACTGCTTTCTCAAGATTCCCGCCGGCGACTTTTGAAAACGCGCCCGCGGTTCTGAGCCACTCATAATCGTAATGTATATGAGGGCAGAAATGGACCATCTTTGGGTCAGTGGTATCTATTTCGTCCTTGGCAACATCCAGGGAATTATCCCAGGGCATATCCAGTAGAGGAATGGAAAATTTGCCCCTTGAAAAAAGAATAGGCAAAAGAGGTATTTTAATATTGGCCAGCTCACACTCTAGTTCAAGGCCGATAAAATTGAGCCCTCTGCCCAGTTTCATGTTTTCAATGATTAAAGAGAAAGGGTGCCCGGCTATGAACCGAATGCTGTTTATTTTATGTCCCCGCACCTTGGCGAAATCATTATCAACAAGTATTTTCGCCGGATCGATGGTCTTTCCATTTATATGCGCCTGAATCCCGGTTACGTTCTGATTAAACCAGGCGTTTGTAACTACAAGGCGAAACGCGGTCTTTTTTCCATTGCCGGCTGTGTCAATATTTTCAATAAGGTCATGAACAAAAAAAGACTCAACCCCTAGGGGAATTTCCTTGGGTAACCTGGCCAGAATTCGTTTTTTTACCTTTCTAAAGGTAAGCCTTGCCCCCATATTTACAAAGGGGAGTCTAATAATTTTAAGAAAAATGAAAGGAACGAGTTTTTCCATGCATCAACAACCTTGATTAAACCGAATGGAGATCAAAAGGCGTGCCTTGATCCATCCATCTATTTTACACACAAATACAGAGGAATCATTATCAGATTATTGTACCAAAAACAATTGTCTGACAAAATAATCCCTGGATTGTTATCATAAATGCCGGTAATATTTAAAACCAGTAAAAAAACTGAGTAATAATTATTTATAAAGCAGGCAAAACAGGAGATGAAATGAAGCGATTTACTTTGGCAATAGCTCTCCTTGTTCTCCTAGTTGGAATCAGCTTCTTATCTTGTTCGGATGACGACGATGACAATGATGACGGTCCATCTGACGATGACGACGACAACGATGTCGCTGATGACGACGACGATGACGATGATGACGACGACGATGACAACGACGATGACGATAACGATACTCTGCCTGAACCATCTACTGTTGATTGTGAAGACTATGGATACGGCGCGACCCCCACAATAGTTCGCGGACCATATCTCCAGCATTTTACAAAGAACACCATGAGAGTTTTATGGCAGACTGATATTCCAGGCAACAGCGTGATCCGTTTTGGCAAAGACGACCAGCTTGGTTATTTTCAATGCGATCTGGAAAAGAATACTCACCATGAAGTTCAGGTGGAACTCTTAACTCCTGAAACCACATACCATTATCAGGTAAGATCAGATGGCGCCCAGAGCGATTCTCATCTATTTACCACCGCGGTAAATGATGAATCTCCTTTTTCCTTCGTGGTGTATGGGGACAGCCGGTCTGATCCGGCGACTCATGGTTTGGTGGTGGATGGAATATTTAATGAAAGTCCCGGTTTTGTTGTAAGTACGGGGGACATAGTTGGCGACGGCTGGATTCCAGCTCAATACGACGAACAACATTTTGATCCGGCCGGGGAACTTATGGCTGAAATTCCAATGTACGTCTCTATTGGAAATCATGAATCCGAAGCTCCATATTTTTATTTTCTCTTTTCCTTTCCAAGGGAGAATAATGAGAAATATTATTCTTTTAAACATGGAAACGCCCTGTTTATCTCATTGAATACCAATCGGCCTTTTTTCCAGGGCACGCCTCAATATAAATGGTTTGAGTCTGAATTGCTAAGGGCGGAAGATGAATCATTTGAATGGCTGTTTGTCTTTGCTCATCATCCGGCATGGTCCGAGGGGTGGGGCTCTCCAGGATACTATGGGCAGATTGGCATGAGATTCACAGTTGTGCCTTTAATGGAAAAATATGGGGTTGACGTGTTTTTCTGCGGCCATACCCATGATTATGAACGGGGCTTAAAAAACGGGGTGTATCACATTATTACAGGCGGCGGCGGTTCTGGCCTGGACACACAATATAATGACTTTGATTTTATCACTGTGTACGAATCAAGGCATCATTTTGTTAATGTTGATATAAATGGAAAGCATGGTCTTTTTTCAGCCACGGACCCTGACGGCACTGTTTTTGACTCATGGGAGATTCAGCATTGACAAGTGGCGGCCGCCCTCGCCCCCAACCCCTCTACCTTTTGGAGAGGGGAGCTTACGACGAACGACGAATTAATTGTAGGGGCAATTCGTGAATTGCCCTAAGTTACTGGGGAAAAGGTGTTTATTAAGTGACCATAAAAAAACAAGTACTTTTAGAGGGCGTCTCCTTTAATAATCTTGACGCGGCCAGGCAGCTTTTTGGCGATGGTGAGGAAAATCTAAGGACCATTGAGAAGAAACTGAAGGCCAAAATATCCATAAGGGGCGCCCAGGTCTTTGTGAACTGTGAGGAATGTCACCTTGATCTTATAAAAACTCTCCTTGTGGACCTTTATCAGATAATAATGGAAGGGCTCCCTGTATACCCAACAGACATTGAAAAAGCCATTGATATTTTAGCGTCGGGCAGTTCTCTGAGCATTAAAGATGTTTTTCTTGACAAGGTATACATCTCCTCAAAAAAGAGGATAATCACTCCTAAGTCATTGAATCAGAAGAAATATATTGATTCAATCAGAAAGCTGGATATTGTCCTCGGAATAGGTCCGGCCGGCACTGGTAAAACATATCTGGCTATGGCCATGGCCGTTGCCGCCCTTTCTTCAGGAGAGGTCGACAGGATTGTTTTGACCAGACCCGCTGTTGAGGCGGGGGAGAGGCTTGGCTTTCTTCCCGGTGATTTAATTGATAAGGTCGACCCATATTTGCGTCCATTATATGACGCGTTGTATGATATGGTGAGTTATGAAAAAGCTTCCCGTTTGATTGAGAGGGGTGCTATTGAGGTGGCGCCGCTGGCATTTATGCGGGGCAGAACCTTAAATGATAGTTTCGTAATACTTGACGAGGCGCAAAATACAACCAGCGAGCAGATGAAGATGTTTCTGACTCGTCTTGGTTTTGGAAGTAAAGCGGTTGTCACCGGCGATGTGACCCAAGTTGATCTTGAACATGGGACAACATCCGGGCTTGTGGAAATCCAGTATATATTGCGAAAAGTAAAAGAGATAAAATTTATATATTTTAATGAAAAGGACGTGGTAAGACATCGCCTTGTTCAGTCTATTATCCTGGCCTATGAAGAATATGATAAAAAAAGTAATAACAGATAGTTCTTGTCCTAAAACCTGGACACGGACTGAGTAAGTTTCAGGATCAGGAATGAGCAATTTTTTGCAAGGTCAAGAAAATCAAGGTTTTGGGCGGAGACGTACTTATGTACTTCGAACAACCAAAACCGTCGATTGACGCCGAGATTGTGAAAAAGGGCCATTCCTGGACAGAAACCAGATAAATCCAGGAGAGATAAATGACAGAGCAGCCGGCCAAAGGACCGAAACTGCCAAAAGATCAACCAAAGAGCGGCGGCAAGAAAATACCAAACATTCCTGAACTTACAAGAAAAGTTCACATTTTTGTCAGTTCCGGCTGGGGAAAATGGCTTGTGGATAAGCGCTGGCCTTTGGCCTTAGTGATTTCAATCCTTCTTGCTGTTTTAGTATCTCCCCATGTTATTCTTTTCGGATCGACCTATGAAACCGGAAGCTATACTGAAAAAGCTATCAAAGCTCCCAGAAATATTGTCATTACAGATAGAGAATCCACAACCAATCGGCAAAATGAGGCGGCCGCGAATATTCTCCCGATTTTTGACTACTCTCCCAATAAAAAAATCAATGGCGAAAAAATGATTGACCGTGCATTTAGCCAGGCCAGAAACTTTTTCGAGGGATCCATACCGGAAAGCGACCAGGAAGAATCCGCCCAGGCAAGCGCCAGGATTGTGCCTCAATCGAAAATTATAGCTTTAGAGAGTAACTTTCAAAAGACGTTGAAAGTGACTCTTTCATCCAGGGAACTGGTGACTTTAAGAAATAACCGATTTTCCAAATCGGTTCAGGACCTGGCCAAACTAGCTATTGGAAAGGCTATGGCTAATAAGGTCGTGAGTAATAAAATGCTTCTTTCCAGTGAACTGCTTGGTACTGAGAAAGGCGTTCAGACTGGAATAACAATCCGCGACCTTGATAAGAGTATTGAGTTCCCCTTTGAGAAGCTTGGGGAAATCCTCAGTCTTGAAGAGGTATATGAAC
>CAYSHR010000316.1:0-4940 GCA_964430795.1 uncultured bacterium | reverse complement strand
GTTAAAGTTGGAAGATAATGAAATATCCCATTATTCGTCCAAAACCTCTCTCCCCTGGTGATATGGTTTCCATAGTATCTCCCGCAAGCCCTTTTTTAAAAGAGAACCTTGCGGTTGGCATTGAGTTTTTGACAAAATCGGGTTGGCGCCCTGAAGAAAGCAAAAACCTTCGGGCTAAAAATGGTTATCTGGCTGGGAGAGATTCTCAAAGAGCTGAGGATATTAACCTTGCTTTTAAAGACAATAGGGTAAAGGGTATTTTTTCCGCGAGAGGTGGATATGGATCCATCCCCCTTGTAAAGCATATTGATATGGCGTCAGTGATTAAATATCCAAAAGTCTTTGTCGGTTTTTCCGACATTACGGCTCTTTTGATGTTTTTCCTAAAGGAAGCCGGCATGATGACTTTCAGCGCGCCCATGCCCGCCGGGACTCAAATTCCAAAGATGACCGAAAATGATAAAGCCCATTTCAAAAATCTTCTTACAGATCCAAGTTATTGTGGAGAAGCGCCCGGGAAAGGGGAAACAGTTTTTTCCGGCCTGGCTTCCGGTCCATTGATAGGGGGAAACCTGACAATACTTGTTCATTGCGCCGCTGCCGGTATTTTACCAGATCTAAAAGGTGCCATACTCCTTATCGAAGATGTTAATGAAGTGCCTTTCAGAATTGATAGAGGGCTTACAACTCTCCTGGTTTCGGGTCTGATTGATAATATCGTGGGAGTTGTGGCCGGGTCTTTTATCGGAACCAAAAATGAGGACGCCTTTGATATTTTCCATAGGCTTTTCTCCGGAAGAAATATTCCTGTCATATTTAATTTCCCTGTTGGGCATGGAGAAAGAAATGTAGCTTTACCCATTGGCGCGCCTATCACCCTTGATGGAAACAAGGGCTATCTGATATTGGAACAGGGTGCGGTTTCTCTTTAACACCCATTGTTTTTCCGGAGAAGAAATGCTCTCCCATGCTCTTGAAATCTTAAAATATGGAGTCCGGGACATAAAAGCGTTTCCAGGCGCTTTAGCCGCTGTCTTTGACAATGGAAGGATATATACCCTCTCTTATGGGACTCTTGATGGTAAAAATAATCCGGTCACGGAAAATACTATATATGATATCGCCAGCATTACCAAAGGGGTGGCCACAACAATGGGTATTGCCCTGCTTTTGCAAAAAGGTAAAATTGGATTGGCCGAACCCCTTAATGACTATATTTCCGAATCAAGAAATACACCCTTTGAAGACTGCACAATCGAAAACCTCTTGTCCCACACCGCTGGATTTGTCCCGGTTCTTAAGATGTACAAATCCCTTCCGAAAAATCATATAGGTACTGATAGAGGCAAAATGAAAATGCTCAGGGTGCTACTTGCTTCTGATCCATTATACGCTCCTGGCATGAAAGAGATTTACAGCGATCTTGATTTTTTCCTTCTGGGAATAATCATCGAAATCGTTTCCGGACAATCTTTGGATCGATTTATTTCTAAAAATATTTTACTTCCTCTTGGCATGGATAAAACTTTTTATAATCCTCTAAAATCCGGTTTACCTTTAGATATTGCCCCAACAGGTTATTGTCCATGGCGAGACAGGCAATTGAAAGGAGAGGTAAACGACGCGAACACTTTTGCTTGCGGCGGCGCCGGTGGGCAAGCCGGGCTTTTCTCAAATGCCCTAAGCCTTATACCAATGATGATAGAAATTTTTGACGGCCTTTCCGATCAAGGAATGATATTTGATTCGGAAATGCTCCATTTGCTCTTAGACCGGTCGGACAGGAATATTGCTGGTTCTTTTGCCCTGGGTTGGGATACTGTATCTGAAGAAGGCACATTGACGGGAAAACATTTTGGAGATAAAACCATCGGTCATCATGGATATACAGGCACAAGCCTCTGGATGGAAACCGAGAAGAAAGTTGGAATCGCCCTTTTGACAAATCGGGTATTTCATGACAAAGACAAAACCGCGATTAATAAAATCAGGCCTGAGTTTTTTGATGCTGTATGGGAGGATTTGGGAAAAACATGATGTCCGGAGATGAAATTAACTCGGTACACCTGATCGGCATTTGCGGCACTGGAATGGGAGCGTTGGCCGGCCTTTTAAAAACTGAAGGTTACCATGTGACAGGAAGCGACGCCAATGTTTATCCCCCCAAGTCGACACAACTCGCAAAGATGGGTATCGATGTTTTAAATGGCTATGATCCCTCCCACATTTCTCATAATCCGGACCTTGTGATTGTTGGCAATGTTATCAGAAAAGAAAACCCGGAAGCTAGAGCGGCTATAGATGGAGGAATGGAATATCTCTCCTTTCCCGGCGCCCTATATCGTTTTTATCTTTCGAAAAAAAACTCTATTGCCATATGCGGCACTCATGGAAAAACCACAACAACAGCTCTTGTTTCTCACCTGTTTAACAATTCCGGCCTTGACCCTTCTTTTCTTGTTGGAGGTGTGGCAAAAAACATTGGGACCGGGTTCAGAATCGGGAAGGGAGAAGATTTCATTATCGAAGGCGACGAATATGATACCGCCTTTTTTGATAAAGTACCCAAATTTATTCGCTACAAACCGGACTGGGCTGTGATGGCAAATATTGAATTCGATCATGGGGATATCTACGAAAACCTTGATCAGGTTATTGATGTGTTTACCGGGTTAAAAGATATTATCCCTGGTAATGGACTATTGTTTGCCGGCATCGATTGCCCGAATGTTTTAAAGGTCATAAAGGGATATATGGGTAAAATAATCACCTTCGGTATTTCCGAATCGGCGGATTACCATTGTAAGAAATGGGCTGTAAAAAACGGACGAATGTTTTTCGACCTCTATGAGAAGGGAAAATTATTGGGCAAACTTGCCTCCCCAATAGTTGGCGAGCACAATTTAAAAAATCTTTTATGCGCCATCGCGATATCAAGAAAACGGGGTATGGGTTTTAGTGCCATTAAAGAGGGATTGAAATGTTTTGAAGGAATAAAAAGAAGGCAGGAAGTTATTGGCGAAGTGGGAGGCATAACGATAATTGATGATTTTGCCCATCATCCCACTGCTGTCAGACTCACCCTTGAAGGAATAAAACTTCAATACCGAAACAGAAGAATTATTGCTCTTTTTGAGCCAAGAACCAATACCACCAGAAAAAATTATTTTCAGGATGAATACGCGAAATCATTTGGCGCGGCGGATATGGCTTTTATCGCTCCTGTATTTAATATTGATCAAATCGAAGAAGGTTTGCGATTTGACCCTAAAAAGCTGGCCAGGGATATTAGCGCCACAGGTATAGAATGCCGGCACTTTGGCAGCTATGATTCTTTGCTTAACTCGCTTCTTAAAGTCCTTGTGAGCAATGACGTTGTTGTTCTTATGAGTAATGGCGGATTTGGGGGATTAAATAATAAAATATTGTTGGAGTTAAAGGATAAATTGTTATATGGCTGATCTACTTCCCATGGTAATTGAAAAGAAAGAGGTAAAAGCAATTATCGTCTGCCCGGCAACCTGGGATGGAATGGCATGCTCAACAATATTAACAAGGGAATGGGAGAATGTTGAATATCAACTGTTTTGCAAGGAGGAAAACATAGCTTCGGTTTTCGATTATCCCGCGATAATTGAGACGCCGGAAAAAAGAGAAATTGTTATTGCCGGGCTGCCCATATCTGACTCCCAGGTAAAGCCCATTTTGAAGGCGTTTACAAAATCAAATATTGAAAAGATTACATGGTTCAGCCACCATTTCTGGAACAGATACACGGTGGACTTATTATCGAAAAACAATTTCCATTTTTATATCAACACAACATTTTCTACCTCTGCCCTACTTTTGACAAGCATATTGAAAATTACCGATAAAATATCAAAAATGATTACAACGGCAATCTCAAAAGGAGTTTTAGAAGATGATCCGGCCACTCCTTGGCTCTACCTATTTTTAGCTATTCAAGAGGATTTATATGAAATACGACACGCTTTAAAAAGCCTGTATCTGGGAAAACCGGGAGTTCCTGATCCTGACCTGGTAAAGAAAGGGCATGGGATTTTTCGCCAACTAACAAACAGCATCGACAGTAACAGACTATTTATTGAGGATTTCCAAGAATATAAAGGCGTGGTTTTAGGTCTGCCAATCTCCCTGAGACCCCACTATAACCTCCTTGCTTTGCTGGTTGCCAAAAAACTTCAATGCCAACTTATCCTGCTATTCTTCGATTCATCAGACCAGGTATTAATAATCAGAGGGATCAAAAGGGCACCTCCTGTTGACTTCTTTTCCCTTTCGGATTCCATTTCAATAAAGACTAATGTTCCAGTGAGACATTACAACAAGGATATTTTACTTGTTGGGCCGCCGGAGAATAAAAATATGGTTGAGTTGATCGATAAGATAAAAGCCGCGATTAGCAATTGAGGGCGGATTATCGTTTATATTTCGCTTTTTTTATTTTTGGCGACTTCTTCTCTTTTCCAGCCATCAGAAGAAGCCTTATTGCCTTGTAAATCGCGAGAACTATCGCGGAAAAACCCACAAGGCTAAGCAAAGTCATCAAACCAAAAGCGGTTTCAAACCAATCAGACGCTACGCCTTTCGCGTTAAGACGTATTGAATAAAGAGACATCAGGTAAAAGAGAATAAGCTGAACTATGCCGCCACCCAATAGCCAGGCAACCTGATCCCACGAGGGAGGCGGTTTTCTTGATCTGAACTTTTTTCCTCTGTTCTTTGCCATAATGGAGAAGAATATTATATTAAAGTTTGAAGTTTTTCAAGCTAATGTGACATACAAACATGCAACCGCTAACGGTTACCGGGAAAGATTACAAGAGATATCCTCTCTCTGTTTGCCGAGAATAAAAGGAAAATAGCGGTTGATGATAAAGATAATGGGTAAAATAAAAATGATTGAGAACAGAAGATAA
>CAYSHR010000315.1:0-4941 GCA_964430795.1 uncultured bacterium | reverse complement strand
CTCGGGCTATGTTGAAACCGGCCTCGGGTACAATACATACTTTGGATACTCTGTAGCTTTTGAAGTCGGGCACAAGAATCTGGCCGGCCATGGCCGAAAACTCAGCTACCATACCGATGCCTCCATGCAAGATGAAAAGTTCAGGTTTGACACAAGGCATATAATAGTTGACTTCATGTGGCCATGGATAGCCAGAACTCCCATGGACGGCAAGCTTGTATTTTTTGATAATATTGATCACGATATTGGTTTCAAATTGAGAAGCTTTGGTACCGAGGTCGGAGTATTATCGGTTTTGACAAAGCTTTTCTATAACCTCAAAGCCACAAGAGCCAACGAAGGTTTGCAGAAGCTCTGGAAATACTGGACCGTATATCTCGATTACGAATTCGCCAAGGATTTCATTTACAAAATTGACAGCGATGTTGACGCCGACCCTGGCGAGGTTCAGATTACCTTGCTAAAACCAAGCGTATCCCGCTATGAGGTTAACAATCCCTTTAACCCCACAAGAGGTGTAAAAGCCCAGCTTGGGTCAAGGTTGTTCGGCGGCCTCGCGTGGGCGTCGCCGGCATTGCAATCCCAGGTTCATTATCTTCAGGCAAACCTTCAAGGATCCGCCTATCTGGGACTTTATGAGATACCCGACCTGGGGATTTTTGTATTTGCCCAGAACTTGAGATTCGGTCATGGGCAAGTACTCAGAGAGACAGACATAATTCCCATCTCTCGACGATATTATCTGGGTGGATCGACAACCTTGCGAGGATTCGCCCCTAACCAGGTGGCGCCTCTTGGAGACGACGGCAGAACGCCAATAGGTGGAAATTTTCTTGCCCAAAGCAATACGGAGCTTAGAATTCCCTTACCTAAAAGCCTGGGGCTGCTCCTTTTCTTTGACGCCGGGGATGTTACAAAAGACCTTGAGCATTTCTACGTTGACCTTTTGCGAACCTCAGCCGGACTCGGTTTGCGCTACATGACTCCCATCGGCCCCATATCCCTTGACTACGGTATGAAACTCAACAAGCGCCACTATGAGACTCTTGGAGAGTTCTACATAACCATCGGCAACGCCTTCTAACCCGGTGCCCCTGAAAATCACCGGTTGACTTGCCATTGCGAAAAGCATTGACCTGTATTGCCATGCTTTGCTAATATCTTAAAAAGATATTTTGCGTTATGATTCTTTATTTGTGTGGGAAAATAGTCAGCCATTTTTACTTCATTTTAAATACTGGGGAAAAAAGATGAAAACAGGTAAGCGAATCCTTTTCTGCTCCACCCTTTTAACTCTTCTGTTATTACCGTCCATGTCCTTTTCGGCAGGTGGAGGGCCAAATACTTTCGGTTACCTCTGGGATGACACCCTGGTCACTTACAACTGGATCAACACCACAGGGGGCACAACCGTTTCTCTCTCCGACGACAGTTACTCCTCCTCACTTCCCATTGGATTCACTTTTGAATTTTACGGCGTGGCAAAAACCAACTTCTATATAAGCAGCAATGGGTTTATCTCCTTCGATTCAGGATCATCGGATCTTTCCAATGACTGCCCTTTAGGTACATCCACACCAAACAATCTCATCGCTCTCTACTGGGACGACATGAATCCGGGCAACGGCGGAATAGTCAGATATGAGACTTTTGGCGCGGCGCCAAATCGCTATCTTGTTGTGGAGTTCAACAATGTCCCTCACTACAGCTCCGGAGGAAATTTGACAGCCCAGGCAATTCTTTATGAAGGCTCCAACGATATCGTTTTGCAATACCAGGACCCCTCTTCCGAATCAGGCTCAGGCGCCTCCACAGGCATTGAGAACTCCTCGGGCAATGATCCTTTGACAGTGGGATGTGACACCACATATCTTTCCGGAAGCTATGCGGTATGGATAGGGCGTGAGGGTCTTTTCATGACCCATGACCAGGACGGCGAAGGATATGAAGGAACCGATGTCTCATATATTATTACCTTAGCCAACAGGACAGGTCTTGACGGCACTATCAACATCGCCATTTCGGGTAATACCTGGACCACCACATGCCCGACTTCCATAGATATTCCCGATGACGGTGTTGACACAATCCAGTGCGATGTTTCCATTCCGGCAGGCTCTTCCATAGGCGACTTTGACGCGGTTCTGGTTGAGGCCACTATCGGGTCATACGCGGCAAGCTCAACCCTCACCACAACCTGCACAGACGACTGGCTGGTTCTGGCGGCGGAGCCAAGCCCCAACGCCGGCATGGATCACGCTGTTGTTTCCGACGGCGCCGCCCTTTATAGAATCGGAGGCTATGAAAACCAGGACACCATCGACATGTACACTGAGACGGACGGAAGCTGGATCAGCCTTGCATCATCAACCCATACCATGGATTACTCCGTGACCGCAGCTTATTATGATGGCGACATTTATGTTTTTGCCGGCGCCATTGACGGCAGTTTCGCCATGCCCGACAAGATGCTTTTCCAGGCATACAACATCACGGGGGATTCCTGGACCGATTTGGGAGATGTCCCAGGCGACGGAACATGGGGTGGCCGACTGGTGGAACTTGATGGCTACATCTACAAACTCGGCGGTGACTCAGCCAACGGCTTCTGGGGCAACGACACAGTCAATAGATATGATCCTGTAGCCGACACGTGGACCGCCATGACCAGCATGAATACAGCCAGAAGCTTCTTCTGCGCCTTTCCTTTTAACGGCAAGATATATGTAACAGGCGGCGCCAGCGGCGGCCAGGGAACCGACACAGGGGAAATATATGATCCGGGAACTGATACCTGGACCGACGACAACAAAACCCTGCCAATCGGTCGCATGGGAATGGCATGCGGGCAAGCCGGCGCCAATGGAAAATACATCTGGGTGGCAGGGGGAGGTCCATACTCTTATGACTCCTTTGCTTACCGGCGCGACCTTTCTATAAACAGCAATTGGGTGGATTTTGGAACATTGGTTTTTAACGTTGGAAGAACAGCCGGAGGCGCCATCGGCATGAATGCTTATGTAGTGGGCGGGCAGGAAACTGCCTTTGACCCCATAGATGTATTGCAATACAAACCGATCCCAACTACAGGATACACCACAGATGATGACGACGACGATGACGACGCGGCGGACGACGATGACGACGTGACTGACGACTAGGAGGACGCCAAGGCCGCGGAGTACTACGATGACGCTATAGACGACGATGACGATGATAATGACGATGATGCTATAGACGACGATGATGATGACGATGCCGGCGATGACGACGATCTTGGCGATGAGGAAGAGGAAACAGACAACAGCTCATGCTGCGGTTGATCTATAGCTCTCTTCCTCACCCCCGTCCCTCTCCCAAAGGAGAGGGGGAGACGAGTGACGGATGATCAATTGAATGCGGGGGCGGTTTGCGAACCGCCCCTACAAACCGCATCACCAGTTCGAATAATTGCTACCTGTTCACTTACCTGGCTTGGGCTCTCCAGGAATTATAAAGATCGGTATCCGGCGGGCGCCCTTGCCTTGCGTTGTAGATATGATAAATTCCTAAAAGGGCGGACAGGGAATGCTGGACATTATCGATCTGAATTTCCGGCACGTCTATTTTTGAGACAAACCCGCCGATGATTTTTTCGGGTTTTTCAAAATAGCTCACGCTGTATTGGGTATATTGCATTCTCAAAAGCATGTTGGCGGCGTTCCACGCCGCGGCGTAAAAGACCTCGGGATCATCTCCTGATTGGGAAGCCAGATGATACGCGGCCACAAGCCCCTCGACCTGGGTGGCATTTGAGGAAGTTTGAGGTCTGGAACCCCAACCGCCGAAAAGATCGGGCTGGCGCAATTGCTTCGGGGCAATTCGCTGTTTTTGAATTATCCCCTTGCAGATATCAAAAACGTGGTCTTTGTTGCTGTCGTTCTCCTGGCCCTTATAAAGCTCGTTCATGGCGATAATCAACCAATGATCAATGGGCAACCTTATGGGCTTTACCCCTTTTCTGCTATTGGCCAGCCAGGCAACGGCTTTGTGGCCGGTGGTTATCCACTTTTTGTTGTTGTCGATCTGATAAAGAAGACCCAGGCCATAAGCGGCTTCACCAGGGTAAAAAAGAGACTTGAAAGGCTTGTGGGGCAGATCATTAAAGTGATACTTGGATCGCATATCCCCGTCATCGGCCTGCATGTACTTGATGAACTCGGCAAGTTTCTTCATGACAGGGAGATATTGTTTATCCCCTGTGGCCATAGTGTACTTCGAGAGGGCGACAAGGAAAAGCCCGCCGCCGCCCAACTTGCAATAAGCTCTTCTTCTATCCTTCGCCTTATCTTTGTATCCCTCGCCTCGAATGCACTTCCAGCCAAGGTGGGCGTCCTTCTCTCTTGGGTCGGTAAGGTTGTTCTCCAGGACAAAGCCTATGGCTCTTTGTATCGCGGCAAGGAGATCGGGGTCTTTAACAACCTCAAAAAGCTGCACCATGGAATATATGGTTCCGCAATGTCTTAGAAGGTTGTATGAATTGCTTGACTCGCTTTTTTCCGGGTAATAAAGATAGTCGAACCGCCCTTTGTCGTCAACTATGGAAACAAGATATTTACCCGCCATCTCGCATCTTTTTAAAAGCAACTCAGGAGTGATCTTGATCTCTTTTGGTGACCAGCGATATAGAGCTAAGGACTTGCCCGTTATATCCTCGATAAATGAATCAACTGTAAAAGGTTTAGCTTTAATTGGCTTGAGCTTGCTGATTCGGGTGGCCTCAATAGAGCTTATCCCTCTCATTTTCAGAGCGTTTTTCATTCCTCCGGATAAATATTTCCACCCTCGTTTTTTGCTCGAACCCTGCTCCTGGACCACCCCTCTGCTCACAATTTCCATAGGGTGCAAAGCGATTGGCGTTTTGCTTCTAATGTAAAGACCGTGGATGCTTGGCTTAAAACT
>CAYSHR010000314.1:0-4943 GCA_964430795.1 uncultured bacterium | reverse complement strand
GTTGACTATATGATTTTCGCCACCGCAAGCGGGATCACATCTTTAAAGAGAAGTCAGTCCAGCGGCGCGACCAGCAAAACAGGATATTTTTCCCAGGCCAACATAAACGCCATGGATTATGACGACACATATCTTTATGTCGCCACAGGCGCCGATGACACCAATGGGAATATTGGGCGAATATCCCTGGCAAGCCTTTTTAGCAATGGCGACTCGGATCGGGGCGCGGATTACACTTCCAACTGGGGTACATCCACATTGAGCGGCTTCTCGTCCAACAACTACCGGGTTGGTTCTGTTTCAGTTGTTAAGATTTCCAGCAACAATAAATATTTTCTGGCTTATTGCATCAAAGGGGCGCCGGACCAGATCATTGGAATTTATAATCTTACTGATGGAACAGGGGAATATTACTTTGTAAGCAATAAATCCAATTCCGAGATAAGAAAATTGAAGCTGACAACCGAAGGCGCGTTGTATGGAATATCCGGCGCCGTGGTGATGTATATAGAGGATATTCTTTCCATCTCGGCAAACGATTTCTGGTGGGATGAGGCTTTTGGAAACCTGGACAACGATTTTTCCATCGCGGGTACAAAAAGTTATATGACCATGGGTCAGGGCGGCAATTCGACCGCCGCCATATCCGTCTCAGGAGGGAGTCTGAATAGAGACGCCACCGCAAATAGCGTTGACTCTTACGCCCATGTCCGCGGTGGACCAATATCTTCCGATTTTGATTTGCGAATTACGGGTCTTGCCGGTGGGGGAGAGCCGGCCATATCAGGCGCCGGGGAACTTTGGAGAGAGTTTCAAATTGTCAAGTCCGACAACACTGATAGCGCCATGATTCGTTATCGCCGATACTACAACTCCTCCACTTCCCAGGTGGAGATGCAGATATATTCCAGGATCGTTTATGGCGGAACCGAAAAAGCCGGCGCGACTTATGACATAGGCGCGGGAATTCCGGGGGCCGGCTGGAAATTCAGAATCGCGCGATCCGGAACAACAGTGACCCTCTATTATGATATCGGCGCCGGTTGGGTGTCTCACGGGACCTGGACCGGTTGGGACCATAATCCGGCGAAGATCATGATGAACATGTACACCAAAAATCTTTCAGGCGCCGATTATAGCTGGTATGTGAGTGACATTCAAAATGCTGATCCGGAAACCATGTACTCGGAATTTCCGGGAACGTCGGATATTTCGGATATTGATGTGATGCCCTCCGGTACTGGAAATGTGCCCTTTGTTGGTTTGGCTTATGAGAATCAGGGAGCGGCTATTGTAGAGCTTGACGAGGCGGACCTACAGAGTTCCTCTGTAACAACTTACGGCGTCACTGGAAAAGACCAGAATATTTTAACCAGTGATAGTTGCAATTGCGTCGCACTTAACATAGAGGGCGAATTTGCCACTGAGCCTGATATCGCGTGGATAGGTACGGACAACGCTGGAATTGATCGCGTTGATTTTGTTATTAACAATGGGGATAACGCCAACACCGATTATGGGAAAACCATAAACGAAAAGATATCATCAATAGTTGCTTTTGAGTCATGTGGTTACGCGACAGGGTCGCCGGCATCGGGTAATGAGGGTGGAGGTTGGATCAGTTCCTCTTTTATGGAGGTTCCTCATGACACCGAGGTCGCGGCCAGGGTATGGATGGATTCAGAGGGGAAGATCAACGTTGCTATTGCTTTTTTCAAGGATGACGCCGCGGATTGGGATCATTGCCGCCTTTATAGATCAAAGGACAACGGCGCCTCCTGGTATTTTCTGAAAGACGATGGCGCCTGGGCTACTTCAGGATCATACTATGAATTCAAAGGCCCAACCTCAGACGGCGAATTTTCATGGAATGACATCGATCTATCCGATGGCGCGTATCTTTATAAAGTTACCCAGGTGGACAGCGGATCAAATGAGTCCGCCGGCGCGTCAACAGTTGAATATGTGGATGAGCCCATAGTGTCATTGTCCATAAAAGGCGGCGCTCCTAGTACTACCGAAAAGGGTTTAGAGCTTTCATTGTCCGGCAACAGCGGAAACGACAGCGGGAATGTGGCTGACAAGGTTTTCGCGATTGAGATCAAGGAAGACGGCCAGAGCTGGAGCGAAGGGATAGTTTATAAAATCGACGGTTCTTCTCCTTGGATAGCGCCCTTTCATTTACCCCCTGGCGCGGGGATGAAAACAATTAAGGCAAGAGGAATCGATTCAGCGGGTCGCGCCGGCCCTGTGGATACGGCGAGCATCGTTCTTGAGACGGAAGAAGAGAGTCAAACGGCTTATGATTCAACGGATAATATAATGGTGGCGTATGATTTTCGGTCCGACGATCTCGCTTTTTCCTGTTCCCAGTCAGATATTGATTTTCCGGTGGAAAACATTCAGGACCCAAGACTATCTTTAGTTTGGCGCGGCGAAGTAATCAACACCGGGGGGGATACAGACAAGTATTATCTGATCGCCACCGATTTTGGGGCTTCATTCAGCGAAAATATAAATGTTTTCTTTTTGGCGAACCACAACTTTGACAGCGGTATGCTAAGTGACGCCAAAGTCTATCTTTGCGGGTACAACGGCGCCTCCATGCCGGTCTGGAATGGAGTTGCCTGGATCGGCAACGCTGATGAAGTTATAGATTTGTCAGGCATAATCGGCAAGTCAATGATCTGTCACAGGCCTGAAATGAATTACCGATTCTGGGCTGTTGTATTTCATCTGACAGCGAAAACAAATGCTACATCCCTGGTTTACCAGCCATATATCGGGCGTGTGGGATTTGTAAGATCATCAGATATCTGGCAGCCAAAGAGCAATTTTAATTTCAACTTTGAGCAGGAGATAAAGGACCAGAGCATTATTCATGAGTCCGATGATCAGACCTTCGAATCGATAAATAGAGATAAGCGAGGATATTATAGATTTGGGTTTCCCCAGATGTTTCCTTCCGATTTTAGAACCGCTAAAACTATTTTTGAAAAGGCGGGGTTGACAGGGGATATTCTTGTTCTTCCAAAACCTTCCGATTTTGCTCTTGGTCAGACCGCCCCTTCCTCCTCGGACCAGTGGCTCTTTGATCCGATTTATTGTCAAATGACAAGTAACTTGAGACTTCGGGGCGAGGCTGGAGGAAGGGTTTCCTTTGATCTTGAGCTCAGGGAAATAATTGGCGGCCGCGCGCCATATGGAATGAGTACATCATGAGCATGCCTGATTTCAAAAAAGCGAAAATAAATTTCGACATACTGGTGTTATTCTCTTTTACCGATGGAATCGTGGGGGTCAATCCCTTCAGGTTCTCCTGTCACAGGACCGTGGACCAGCCAAAAGAAGCAACGTGGCGATTTTCCAACGACCTAAGAGGCGCCTTCTATGGACTTGTTAAAAACATAACCTCATTAAGAGAGGGGCTTGGAATTGAGCTAAAACCCAAGACCATTTACCCGACCGTTACTCTTACAATTATTGATGATGGCTGCCCTTATGTTGACGCGTTCAAAGAGAAGCTTAAAGAGCAGGATTATGGATCAAAATCGGATGTACCCGTTGGGCTGTTTCTAGTCGAGAAAGGCGCCGCTCCTGATGCTGATACCGACCTGAAGTTTGTCGGACACATCGAGCCGGGGAGTGTAAAGTACGGGCAGGATAGAATTGAAATCAGCTTGACTGACAGAAAAAAGAGATATGACATTGCTGTTCCCCAAGAGATTTTCAGTTCAGACAGCAAAATCATTGACCCAGCCTGGCGTGGAAAGCCAAAGCCCATGCTCTTTGGCGATTGGAGCGATCTTGTAGATGAGTACCAGATTGAGGCGGTCTGCGTCGATACAGAGAGCGCCAATGACAACTTGAGATTTCAGCTTTCCAATGTGCCTGGCGGAATGAGCGTCGCGGGATTTGGCAGTTATGTCCGCAGAATCAGAAGAGGGTATCCTAATCTCACGGTGAGCATTACCAACACTGATCCATCCCAGGGCAGGTTTGAGGCAAGCGGTACAAACGATGGGTATTACGGGCCTAACTATGCCGCGGTTTATGGCGAAAATCCTTGGGAGGAAGGAGACAAGTGGTATGTCTATCGTCCGAAAGGGCTGGAGAACGCCGGGATACTCATAGAAAATCCCGCCGCGATCTGGTATCAGATTCTCGAAAAAGTAGCCGGCGCGCCTTCGGCGAAAATTGATTTGCCGTCATACGCGACTGCTCATCAACATATGAACGAACTTGGACTAAAAGGGCGGAAATGGATATGCGAAACGGTAAAAGTTTCCCGTCTTCTTGATGAACTCTGTTTTGAATTCGGGCTTTTATGGCACGTAAAAGGCGACAAGTTTTATTTAGCCCTTGTCTCTTTGGAAAAGACCCTCCAGTCAAATCAAACCTGGTTCGGATGTAATATTTTAAAGGACAACTTCGAAATTAAAATTGACCCCGCGTTTTGGATTAAAAAGGGCATTCTGCTTCAATATCGATACAACCCAAGATTTGATACTTTTAATAATGCCCAGGCCGCTGGAGGAAGTCCTCATGTTTACATGAAAGCCATTTGGATATGGGACCAGGATTCAGCGGCCACCAGAGCGGGGTTTTTTAATCTCTCATCAACCAGGCCGCCAAAACTTCTATGCGCGTCGGCAATAAAGGTTGGGCTTGAAAAAAACCTTACAGAAAAAATCGCGGTGGAAAGGGGAGACGAATCGGGAGACGAATATCAGATTTATAACATAAACCAGGATCTTGTTAACGGCATTACCGATATCGAGGCTTACTCTCTTTCATTTTCCTATGAAAGAGGCGCCTGGACTGATGATGCCGCTTCGGATTGGGCAAATTCCGATTCATCAATGAGAAGCCGGCAGGGTTTCTGGACCGATGGCCCTGTGGACAATGATGGTGATTGCGACCCCCAACCTGGTGATCAGGAA
>CAYSHR010000313.1:0-4947 GCA_964430795.1 uncultured bacterium | reverse complement strand
ATTTGTTGACTTCCGCAATTCTCAGATCCTGCAGGCTCTTGCCGGCAGTTTCGAAAACCGGGGTGAAAAGGAATTGAGAGTGGTCATGGCAGCCGGCATTGAGGATATGTTTGGTGAAATGGATTTTTCTGAAGGAGTGTTTGTGGACGGGATTGTACAGCCGGGTGAAACCATCAACGCCCGGGATATGATTCTTGACGGCGCTCTTGTCCGTCTTAGTGAAGCCATGTCCGAGGCTACCTTTGGAATGCCCATAGAGATGCACATGTTCATCTTCAGCGCCGATGGAATAGACGCGCGAATTCAAGATATAAAAATAATAACGGAGGTCTCCTACAGATAAATAGGAGTATTGATATTGCCCAACAAACGTCCTGTTGTTCGCTCCGGGAACTGCCCTTTCCCGGGGCATTTTTTTATTTGTCGGTTAATAAATCAAACTTTCCAAAAACACCGAAATGATCTGAAGCCATTTTGCCCTTTATGGCTTTGTTTCCAAAAATTCCCGACTCTCTCAAGGAGAAAAATGAATCCTCTCCTTTGTAGAATATGTAATCCAGCTTCCGCCTTTGCATCATAACCCGCTCTTTTAAGTGGTCCCGGATAAATTCCTCAAAAGGATTGGAAGGGAGAAAATCCGCGGCCATATGGGTATTTCTGTTTTTTTCAGGATCCCATGTATAAATGGCTTTATCAGGACCATCATCCCGGGTCACCGAGGTTAAGGCAAGGCTTTTGATAAAGGCCGAAAGATCCTTTGACCCCGGCGTCGAGTTAAAATCGCCGGCCAATAACATGGGCATCTCATTCACATTATTAAATTTGGTTCTCACGCTTTTTAAAAAGCTCCTAAGGGCGTGCAACTCCCTTTCCCGTCTTGAAACAGCGTCCCTCGCGCTTATTACAGCTTTTTTCCATGACTCTCTTGTAACCTTGCCGGCTGATATCAATTCTTCAGCGCCCCTAAGAATTTCCGGCGTTATCTCAAGACCATGATGGAGGTGGACGTTTGCGAGAAGAATATCCTGGCCGTTTATATTAACCCTGGCCGCTAAAGCGTACCTGAATTCACTCAGTTGAAAACTGAAAAATCTCCCGCATCCGCCAAAGCCGCCGGAGAGTTTTTGCCCACCGAGTTTATAAAGACCAAGCTCTTTTCTGGCCAATATGGCAAGGCCTGATCTGAAATTGGAGGGCAGCCCCACGGAACCGATTTTCAATCCGGCGTTTGCCACCTGGTATACGCCGTCAAAGTCGAGGGCCTGGGCGATCTTATCTGTAAGTCCAGGCGCCGGATTTACCTCTTGAAGAAAAATGATATCAGGCTTTGTTTCCCTTATCTGAATCAGAAAATTGTCAAGGCGGGCTTCTCTTTGGGCAGGGGATTCGTACTCCTCGAACTTTGCCGGCCCCACCGGATTAAGACCATGCCAGAGATTAAAAGTTACAACTGTAAATTGGTCAAGCATGACGCCTCCGGCAGTATCTTTTGAATCGGCAAAGGAACAGATTAATAGAAGGAATAGAAAGGCGGTAAAAAATAATACCAGGTTCTTTGTCATCATTGAAGCGGCAGCCGATTAATACTCAAAAGTGCTTCCTCCAATAAATTCTCTTAGAACGGAGGTCGGAGGAATCTCCTTTGGCACGATGGGAATGAAGTAATCCAGGAAATGGTAGAGCCTCTCGGCTTCGGTAAATTCCGGACTGTCCTTGGCTACTTCCAGAAGAAAATGTTTGGCGTATATTTTTAGAACCGCGTGCTCGTATACAAGAGCCGAATTGAACATCACATCAGCGTTTCCCTGAAATGGAAATATATATTTATCTTCGCCGGCTCTTACTGAAAGCCACCCAGAGAGGGTTTGAGCCGCGCTGTACCCCCTATATAAACGGTCGCGAACCATTCTTCTGATGAGCCTGGAATCGCTTGTGAAGATTCTATTGTGCTCATCTATGGACAATTGGGTCAGGGCGGAAACAAAAACGCCGAATTTATCCTTTTTGGATACATTTGAATGGAGAATCTCATTCAAAGCGTGAATGCCTTCAACAATAAGGACATCTTTGGGACCGAGCTTCACGGGAATTGTTCGCTTGGGCGCTCTTTTGCCGGCGTTAAAGGAAAAAACCGGAGTGGCGATCTCTTCTCCCGAGATGATCCGCTCAAGATGATCATTAAAAAGTTTCAAGTCGATGGCGTTAACGGACTCAAAGTTATATGTGCCATCCTCATGGAGTGGTGTATCTTTCCTGTCAACATAATAATTATCCATGGACAGGGTAACAGGTTTTATTCCATTGACTCTAAGCTGGACGCCAAGGCGCTGGCTGAATGTGGTCTTTCCGGATGAGGACGGCCCTGCCACCAAAATCAGCCTGGGCAACTTGCCATGGTGGCAAATCATGTCGGCGATCTGGGCGATTTTCTTTTCATGGAGGGCTTCGGAAATTTTTATCAGGTCGTATATGTCGCCGTTAATGCACGCTTCATTAAGGTCTGATATGTTACAGACCCCAACAACCTCGTTCCACTCCTTGGTTTCAGTAAAGGTTTCAAATAGAAGTTTGTGGTTGTCCTTATCCGGATCAGTGGAAACCTCGCCTTCTCTTGTGGGAAATGACAAAAGCAGACCGTGGTTATATTTTTCCAGTCTGAAATTTTTCAGGCACCCCGTACTCAGAGAGACCGGACCGTGAAGTATGTCCTTGAAGTCAAGAAGGGAAACCAGGCGAACCTCGGATCGCGGCAGTTGGGTGAGAAACCGAAATTTATTTATTGATCCAACAGATTCAAAGTAACTCGCGGCCTGGTCGACAAAAACCTGGTCAAGAATAAACGGAATGTCCTTCTCAACATAATGGCTCATTCGCTTATATATCTTCTGGGCGGTTTTTACATTGATTTTCTTTTTGGCAAGTTCAACGAAATAGCCTTCACCAAGGGACTGCCCTATCTCTACTTTTGTCAGGGGATAGAACTCTTTAATGACCGCCAGCATCAGAAGGCAGAGGCTTCTTCTGTAAATGAAAGCGCCCTGCTTGCTGTTATAGTCCAGGGTGTCGATGGTGGCGTCGGCTGTAAGGGTGCGGTAGAGACCTGTGAGTCTGCGGTTCGCTACGGCGCCAAGGGCGGGCAGGGCGCCTTTATGAGGAACCCTTGATAAAAGCTCACTTATTTTTGTGCCGCTCGCGGCGCTGAGTTCCGTTCCGTTTATTGTAACCTTTATGGTTTGCGTCATTCTTAACCCCAAATAGTAAACAACATGACATCTGTTATTTATCGGCAATAGATGGTAAATACTTTGATAATCTTCAGACTGGTTAGTTAGCGGAAAACGGGTAAAAACTCAAGGCTAAAAATAGCGCCCGATAATCCCCATGCTTTTTGCCTGGCTATCCTCAAGGATAAATATGGTGGAAAAGTCATCTTTTGGCGAGATAATCCAGACTTTCGGCGCGGAGATCAACCCTGATCTATATCGCTCGATGAGAATTTCAGTAACGTTATCACCGTCAAAATCCCAAAGGGATCCGAGTTTCCAATACTCATCGTCGAGTTGATTGGGAAAGAGGTTTGTCATCCGGGGTCCTTTAAAAAGAAAGACCTTCGAGTTGTATAAGGGCTGCCCTGAAAACATCTGGTAGGAGACAGCGTAAGCGGCTACATCCAGGGCGCCGTCACCATCAAAGTCGCTGACAATCCCGCCACCGTATTGAGAAGCGCCAAAGGGCGAAAGCTCGCCGGAGTCCCACAGAGAAGTCTCGGGATTTCCCGGACCAAAGAGTTTTATATTCATCTGGTCAGGAGAGTAGGAGTCGATGAAAAAAACACCGAACTGGCCTTCTGTCGGGCTGTCGATAATGGGGGCGATGCCGCTTTTTGAATATCCGGGATTGTTCCAGAAAGGGTAGATGCTTCCCGAGCCCTCCGTTTCTATGGTTACAGGATCATCGGGGGTTGATGAGAATAGAAAAACCGCCGCGGCGTAATCACTTTTTGACTTGTCGCAAGCCTGGGCGGTCAGGGCGAGGTCGGCCATATCATCGCCATCAAGGTCGCCCGCGAATCGGGCCGAGTAGAATGAGCAGTCAGTCAAGACGCCGTTATAAAGGTCCCGGTAGATATATCGGGCGCCGGTTTCCTCATTAAAGAGAAAAAAGGGATGGAAAAACCCGTCACCGTCATGGTCCACAAGGGAGGTGGAGTATCCCGATGTAAAAGCCAGGTCCGTGCTTTCAAGAAGAGCGCCGGGGGTTTGGGGATCGGCTCCGTCTCTCAGGTAAATCTCTACGTATCCGTCATCAATGAGGGTTCTAAAAGCGACAAGGAAATGCTCACCCTCATATCCGTCAACAGCAGCGGGCGCCATATAATCATCAGTCCACTTTCCTACAATCTCAACCCCCATGCCGGGCCCGGCGTTTATTGTAAGAAGATTCTCGTTGTTCTTTATGTCAATGACTAAAAGGCGCCCTTCTTTTGTGTTTTCCACAGGTCGCACTTCCACCACCCATTCCGGATTACCGTCTCCATTTAAATCGAAAATGGAACTATTCCAGACAAGGGCGTCCTGCTCAATATCCACCGTCGCCACAGGGAGAAAATCGGGCCCTCTTAAGACTTCCGCCCACCCGCTGTATTCAATGTTTGGATATTCCACCTCGATGTTTTGATAAGTGACCATGATTTCCGCGGGAGGTATGCCGTCAAACTCGGCCACGCGATATTGGGCCGCGCCGTGTGGCCCGACGTTTACAGGGGGGTGCTGATAAACAAGATGCCCTTTAGTTGAATAGAGATCAAAGGTAGCGAATGTATCGCCGCCGTCCTCGTAGATTTTCCAGACCAGCACTTCCTTGCCCGCTACGCCATCCAGGTCCACCGGTCGCATTGCCATTACCGTAGTCGCGTGCCACCGCGACCGTGTCCCAGAATCGCCGAGG
>CAYSHR010000312.1:0-4948 GCA_964430795.1 uncultured bacterium | reverse complement strand
CCGACTTTGTGAGCGGCCTTGGTCGCGTTTTGGGCTGACGTTGCCTAGTCTGCTGGATGCCCCGGCTTGGTGTTTGCCTCAAAAGCGGCCAGGTAGCCCATAACATAATCGGTAAAATTATCTCTGGAGTTATGATTGCCCCAGTATGCCCCTTCCCAGACGCCCTTTTGGGATATCATAAATGAAGAGCAGCAGTCGGAGACTCTAAGGTAGGGCGGATCAGCCTCAAGTTCGTCAAAAACATATGTACCGGCGAAATTGCCAAGTTCATTTCTTGCTTTAAAATTGAAATAGTATTCCTCGGGGTTTTCTCTGTAAGTGAATATCAATCCATCGAAAAAAACATCGATTATTTCCTGTTCCAAAACTGAAGGATAAGTGACAGGAGAGACAACAGGGGCGCCCCACTTAGTTCTTGTAATTTCTCCAGTAACGCCGTTAACGGTTCTTGTCCACCCGGGGAAAGCTTCTCTGGTGGTGAGCCCTGAGTGCCCTGAAACCGCCTCGTTAAAAACCATGCCCTCAAACATTCTTATAAGGGTCAGTTCCAGTTCCCTGCCGCCGATAGCCTGATAGAGTTTCCAGGTCACATATGCCGACGAACCAAAGGGATTGTTTCCTTCAGGACCGGCCACGACCTCGTATTCGGCGCCCGCCTTTGCTATGGCGATTTTGAGAAAGGTATTGGCAAACACAACGTCGCCCGAGAGGGCAAAGCGGTTGATGGTCTTTAATATCCGCTGGGAACGTTCCTTGTAAAAAAGCCTGAAGGCGTCGGTTTTGGCAAAGGGATTTGGCGTGACTTCGGATGTGTCATCATCGTCGTCGTCATCAGCAACATCATCATCGCCAAGATAAATGTCATCATCATCCAAAGAATCATCATCATCAGAATCGTCGTCATCCGCTGCGTTGTCATCATCATCTGAGACACCTGAGTCAGACCAAGACCCTTGATCATCACCATTAGAAGAACATCCGGAAAAAATCAGAATGAAAAGTAAAAGGAAGAAAAAAAATCTTTTCATCATGCAAATACCTCAGAAAACAGGAGAGATTATTTGAAAAATAATATTCAATTTATTATCCCAGTCTATTCTAAATCTCCAAGAGTATCCAGGGCCATGTTTTGTCTTTTCCATTAATCTCCCATTTCTGATTCAGATCAGTTACACTACGAGCCAATTCGGATATGGTTAGCAAGAGGGGAGGAACCATTTTAAGGATGGCAACCTACAAATAGACTTGAGGCAAATTATCTTTAATCCTCAGGAAAGGAATCATGGAAAAGCTAACAGGTAAAAAGGGTGTAATTTTTGATTTTGATATGACCCTTCTGGACACAAAGGAGGATATCGCCGGTTCCCTGGCATATATTTTCAAAGACTATACAGGCAAGGAAATCACCGCTGAAAAGTTACTTCCTCACATTGGCGTCGGTTTGCAGACCATGCTCAACATGTTTGTGCCCGGAATTAAAGTCGGCAGCAAAGAGTATTTGGAAAAGATGTTCCAATTTCAGGCCTATTATAAAGAACACTGCAACATTAAAACTCACCCTTATCCTGGTGTAATGACAACTCTTAAGGAGCTTGAAAAGAGGGGTTATGCCCTTGCTGTCGCTACCAATAAGCATGGAAATATCGCCCGTCATGTAGCCCGGAAAAATGGCATGGATGGTTTCTTTGGCCATTTTCAAGGCACGGAAAAGATGATTGGCAAACCCGATCCGGCGGTCATCCTAAGTTGCCTGGAAGCCATTGGATTAAAGGTCGAGGATGTTATTTGCGTCGGGGATAAGGCCAATGATGTTTCAGCCGCAAAAGCAGCCGGATGTCAAACCGTATCTGTCTCCTATGGCGTTGACAGCAGGGCAAAGTTGGAGCAGGCCGGCCCCGATTTTATCATCGATAAGTTTGATGAGCTTTTAAAAATTCTGTAGTTATACAAGCAAGCCTATTTTTCAAATTCCGGCACGGCCACCTGCCCATCTGTCCATTCATAAACAAACTCCTCAAAGCTTTCGAGGAATGGATTTCTGTCCGGCATTGTGAGTAACACCTCGACATGCCCCCAATCATGTAATTGCTCGATGTGAAAACCTTCCTCGGTTCTTGGTTTGGAACTTCCACGAACCGGGGGCAGGACATCCCTGTAAGCTTCATAAAATCCGGTTCCGGCCGGTGTGGCGCCTTCCAATGCGAAAACAGCCACGTCAACCTGGGAAGTATAGAGTTTAAAGTAGTTGTGCTGCCATTTTCCTGTAGTCTCAAGATTGCCCACAAGGTTATCCTCAAGGTCGAAACGGGCCGGGTAATACCATTCGGTAAAATCGCTTGGACCTTCGTATATCAGCTTGAGGAAACTCTGCATGCCCATGTTCTCTTCCGGATTCGACTGATCATAATCGAGCCAGTAATAGGTTTTTCCATCTTCGGATGGATATTTCCCAAGGGCGTCCTGGGAAACCTCGCCGCCTGTAAGGGCGCCCATGTGGCCATAGAAATTATTTCCCGCAAGAGTGTAGTCGTTGTCAAAAATCAACCCGAATTTTGTGGCGTTTGTCAAGATGACGTCATGCCCTCTGGTTGATACGATAAAGACCAGTTCGAATAAGCCCCACTCGGGCCATAATCCGTCCGGACCCATTTGGGGGTCCTGACCGCCGTAACCCTCGGTTGTAATCATGGCGAGTTTCTCAATGAAAACCACGTTGGCTACAGAATCGCCGGCTTGCTCCATCACTCCGCATCTATCTTTCGCGCCGGTTCTATAATCCTCAATATCCTGAAGATATTCGGCTTCGGTGGGAACTATTATGTTGCCCTGGAAATCCAGAAGAAGGATACCGGCAAGATCATCAGAGCCGAAATGGCCGTCATCAAATTCATATGCCGCGTAAACCTGGGCAGTTCTGGCGCCGGAGGAATGGCCGCCGATAAAAACATTGGTCGCCCTGTCTGTTTCAGGGACCATTTCTATTACTTTCCTAAGGTCCCACATGTGAAGATCAAGACCCCACTCGCTTATCATGTCGGTTTCCGGTCCGGCTGAATCGAGAAAGCCGTCAAATGTTTCTCCGCCAATGGAGAGGCCGTTATTGTAATAATCGTCAACTATTGTGGGGTCTTTTTCAGCTTCCGCCTTATCGAGTCCAAGCTGGTCCTCAAGGAGATTGCTTCTTCTGTCCATGGACCAGACTTCAATTTTACCTTGGGACATCTCCACAAGGTCATAAGCGAATTTGAAGAAATCGCTGGCGCCCGCGGCATATCCGGGGATCATAATCACAACGCCATTTACAGGGCGTGGATCATCATCGCCGGTATCTTCCCGAAAACGATAAACCACAGTGTTGTTCAGCCACTGGGGAGTTTCGGCGCCGGTCTCGGGATTAGGCGGCGCCGTGGCGCCTGGAACCAGCAATCTTTCATAGATCACCGAAACGTTAGTATCGTCATCATCGTCGTCATCATGGTTATCGTCATCATTGTCATCATCATCGTCATCGTCAGCGCTATCATCGTCGTCCAAGCCAACAGGTGGGCCGTCATTGTCGTCATCATCGTCGCCACAGGAAAAGGCAAAAAGAAGTAAAGATAACGCCAAACAGAAAAGAGCGATTAGTTTAATATAATTAGTTTTCATCAAATCCTCCGAGAAACATTATTTGTTTGCTTTACTGGATCAGATCAACTTGAACAGCTCCCCTTGCCCATTTGTCAATCCATACCAGGAAATCCTTATAAAAGATATTTCGGTCTCCGGCTACTAAAATCGTATCGATATGTCCCCAATCAAGGACGTTAAAAGTATGAAAACCGACTTCTGATCTCGGCTTTGAATACCCAGCCACAGAGGGCAGAAGCTCCATATAATCATTATAAAATGGCGTATCATCGAGCATGGCTCCTTTTAAGGCGTACACAGGAATATCAACCCTTGAAGTGTAAAACTTCAGGTATTTGTGCATCCAGGTTCCTTCTGTTTCCAAAGGGCCACAAGACCAGTCATCAAGTTGATATCTTTCAGACATGAATAGATCGCCAAAGTCGGAAGGGCCGATAAAGGTGATCTGGATGAATCTTTGGACATCTGAAAGCTCCTCCGGCTCAACTTCGTCATAGTTCGCCCACGAATAAGTGTATCCATCAGCAGAAGGGCATGTGCCCAGAAAATTAGTTCCCAAAGGGCCGCCCGTTAATTTCCCGAAGGTCCCATAAAATACGCCTGGAAGACCCGATTCATCATCAAGGGCCAGGCCGAACAATGCCTCATTGGTAATGTCACTGTCATGAAACCAGGTGAGTAAAGGGACCAGAAATTGAAGAAGCCCCAGGTCTTCCAATACTCCGTCAGGTCCCATTTCAGGGTCGTCAGGGTCGCCAAAACCTTCAGTGGAGGCCATGCCAAGGAATTGAACGGTCTTTGGGATAAGTGTATCGTTGGCGGTCATGACCTTATGTCTTGGTGATAATCCGGTTCTAAGATCATCAATTCCCTTTAGATATTCAAATTCGGTTATTTCAGTATACCTTCTGGCGCCATCGCAAAGAAGAATGCCGGCAAGATCATCAGCGCCGATTTGGCCATCATCAAACTGATACGCCGCGAACATCTGGGCGTAGCCGACTCCCCGTGAGTGACCTCCGATAAAGACATTTGTCTTGCGGTATTCTTCAGGGATCAGATGAATAACCGAGCGAATATCCTTCATAAAAAGATCCACGCCCCATTCGCTCATAAATTCAGTTTCAATACCATAAGGGTCGACCCATTCATTATAAGTTTTTCCGTTGATGCTCTGCCCATTAAAATAATAGTCCAGGATTATTCTCGGGTCTTTGGCGGCTTCCGCAGCGTCAAGACCGGTCTGGTCCTCAAAATGATTAGTGCGGCGATCAAGGGCCCACACCTCCATATCCCCTTTTGCCTCAAGAATAAGATC
>CAYSHR010000311.1:0-4987 GCA_964430795.1 uncultured bacterium | reverse complement strand
ATTATCTCTGGGCAACCAGGAGCGATTTATGATTTTTCCCTACAGATCGCCGTTTTTTGTAAGGTCCTGCCGAGACTTTTTAACTATGGCCAATTCAGAAACAGGGGTCGTGGTTTTTATCTGCCCCGCTGTTGATCCGGAGGATACTTTTCTGCCCCATTACCAGGGACTGGATGTTCCGGTATATATTTTAAATGCTGAACAAAAGCCTGGGGATTATAAGGAATTTCATCCGCCGGTTCATGTCATGGGGTGGTACGCTGAGAATCTGGCGTCGTGGTTAAAAGAAAATAACTTGATTCCCCTTTTTTCCTTGACGCGTTAACAGATGTTAGGCATTATGCCTTCACTAACATTTGTTAGTTTTTAATTTATCGCCAAGGGGGAAGTAAAAATGGATATTGACGCTAAAATTGAACAGATGCCCTTTCAGCACGCCATAGCCATAAAAGCCGAATGTAAAATGCTCCAGATGGGCAAAGTTATGGGACAAGCCTTCTCGCGGATTACCGAGCATCTAAAATCAAAAGATGTTGAATTCAAACAAGAGCCTTTTGCCCGTTATTACGATTTCAAATTCGAGGAAATGGTGAATCAGGGGTTTTTAAAGATGTTCCTTGGCATGTTCACCTATATCTGGCGCTTTGAAGCGGGATTTGGCCTGGACTCGGCCATAGAAGCGCCAAAGGGCATGGAGCATCTTGAATACCAATACGGCAAGGTCGCGACCTGTATGCACAAAGGGCCATATCAAAAGGTGGGCGCGACCTACAAAGCCCTTTATCTCTGGATGATGGAAAAAGGCTTACAACCCCAAGACACTTCCTTTGAACTATACCTTAACGATCCAAAAACCACTCCGGCCAAGGAACTTGAGACGAAGATATTGGTTCCGTGTAAATAGCTTAAATTGCAAGCATTAACTGGCGGTTACTTTTGAGATCGTCGACGCTGTTACTTGTGAACTATTACTATTTGTCAGCAAAGCATACCTGAACATATAACTGAGATCAGTATCTCAAATTGTTTTTGCATTTAATTAATTTTATTAGATGTACATTTCGAGCAAAGTATACTTTAGTCAAAAGTACGTTTCGAGCAAAGTACGCTTTGGCTAAAAGTACATTTCAATGTAAATGCTCCGATTTAAATTGATACCTCTTTATTTTTTCGTAAAAACCCTGTAATCCTATTTGAACAAGTCTTTTTTAATGATGGAGCAATTTGGATGAAAACATTTCGCCTTTTAATCCCAGTCGCCCTATTCCTGATTGTCATATTGATACCAGTTGGGTGCGGCAAAACCTATTACGCGAAACGCCTCGCGGAAAAACAGAGCGATATTCTGGAGGAACTTCAGGAGCATGCCGCCGCCTTTAATCGCATGATTGTCTGGGGCGATTTTGATGGCGCGAGTGTGGCTGTAGTCCCTGAAAAACGCATCGAGTTTCTGGAGATAGCCCAGGATGTAATGGCCAGAATCAGAATAGAGAATTTCTCCATACCTCTTTGTAAAGTTGGTATCGAACCATTTTCCAGAGATGATAAAATACCAAAGGCTGATAGCATTATGCCCACACCGCCTCCTCTGACCCCTCCTCCGGACAGCTCGCCCAGGGAAGCCACTCCCCGGTCCGATGTTCCAGAGGAAAAAGCAAAAGAAGTAAGCCCAAAAGAGAGATATAAAATCCCAAAAGTCTTTTATGGCCTGGCTCTAGTGAGATATATAAATATGACTGTCGCGCCCTCTGTTTCAGTTAGCACCAAGCTCATAAAACAGCATTGGGTCTATGTTGACGGCGTCTGGTATTGTGACGCGGACCTGTCGGAACTGCTAAAATAACATCTGCTGAACCAAGCGCCCGCAAAAAAGGAGCTCACCGTGTTTCCCGCTGTCAGTCGAAGAAATGTTGTAAGATATCCCGGCCAGACAAGAGATATTCTGGATATGCTCCAAGGGGAGAAATTCCAGGATAATGACCAGATCAGATTGCTTGAAGAGAAGTTTGCCGAACTTATCGGCGTAAAACATTCCATGGCCGTAAGCTCCGGCAGGATCAGCCTCGAGGCAATTTTAAAAGCCCTCGATTTTCCAAAAGAAGGGCAGGTAATTCTTCCGGCTTATACCTATCACTCAGTGCCCGACGCCATTAGAAACATGGGGCTCATCCCTGTTTTTGTGGATATTGACCCACAAGACAACAATCTCGATGTCCATGATGTAGAGAATAAATTTACAGACAAAACAGTGGCGGTTCTGGCTACCCACATATTCGGTCATCCCTGCGATCTGGAAAAACTTGTGGCTTTGTGCGACAAGAAGGGCGTACCGCTTTTGGAAGATTGCGCCCATACCCTTGGAGGAAAATTCAAAAGCAAAAACGTAGGCTCTTTTGGTAAAGCGGCTTTTTTCTCCTTTGGCGCGACCAAGACTTTCAATACATATGGCGGTGGCATGATCACCTGCGACGATGACCAGCTTGCCTCAAGGATAAAAGAGATTCTCGATAGCCATAAAAAGCCTGACAAAAATGGGCTTATAAAAACCATGGTCAGTTTTTCCGCTTTACATTTCTTGACCAAAAGATGGCCTTTTACTCTTCTTCTTTACCCGGGATTATGGCTTATCGATCTTCTAAACTTTGACCTTATCAAGCTCTATAGCGGCACTTTTAAAAAAACCGCCGAGTCAATAAGCGTGCCTGCCAGATATTCAAACCTTCAGGCTGCTCTGGCTATTTCTCAATTGAGCCGGTTCGAAAAGGATAATGCCCGAAGACGAGAAAACGCCAAGGCTCTTTTGGAAACTCTCAGGCCTGAGATAAAGAGGGTGACTCCCATAGAGGGCGCGGAATCAGTCTGGTATTTTTTTGCTGTGGGAGTGGAAAACAGAGCCGAAATCGCTAAAAAACTATTTGCCGAAGGAATTGACACAGGCAAGCACATCATGGAAAATTGCGCCGCCATTTCAGGAGATAGGACGCCCTTTCCTGAAACCGAATGGTGGTATGAAAACTCTCTTCAGATTCCGATTTATCCACCGCTAACGCCCCGCGATATGAGAAAAATCGCCAAAGCGATAAACGAAGCAGTTCCTTGACGGCGCTAAAATACCTGTTTTTTTGGCCCATGCCATTGCTTGTAGGGGCACGGCATGCCGTGCCTTTTTAGCTCAAAGCCGATTCGGGATCAAGAGACGATGTTGTTTTTCATCGACATTACTGGGCACGGCATGCCGTGCCCCTACGAGCAAAACGTCACTCGTCATTCCTCTGACCACGGGTGACGGCATGCCGTGCCTCTACTTGCGATGTCGGTTATCGACAACAGGTGCAATAGATCAAGCCATTTTCTTGCCCACGAATAACAATTTACAATTGGAACATGAGCTTATCTTGGCGCCATCCTGAAGCAGTTCCAAAATATGGAACTTTATCCCTTTGGTGGGAGCATTTTTCCGATCATCCGGCCAAAGTCGCCGGTGTTGTGGGTTTGCATATAGAGCCTGCCTTTTCCGGTAAACTCCGTTACAAGCCCCTCCCCCGACAAAATGGTGGATTTCCATCCGCCGACTTTTTTGACTTTATAGCTTAGAGTATCCTCGAAAGCACATATATGCCCTGTATCGCATATAAATGTTCCATCAATATCCTTGTGAAATATACCGCCAAAGGAGCTTATCAGGAGGGGCCCGTTACCTGCAATCTTGATCCAGAAAAGGCTTTCCCCGGCGAACATGCTTTTGAACCCGCCAACTTTTGTATCCATATCAAGGGCATCCGTTCTTGCCAGAAAACTGCTGGACTGGACCAGCAATCCAACGCCCTGATTTACTTCAACAAGCTCGATGTCCCCCACAAGGGTTGGCGCCAGGGTGACATGTCCCTGGTTTTCCCCTTTCACAAAAAACTTGTTCATAAAAAAGCTTTCGCCGGCCAGAAGATTTTTTAGTCCCGACAGCAACGCCTTGGCGCCGCCGCCTTTACTCATGGTGCTGGTCTCAACCCGCATGGCGCCGCTCATTGTAACCATGGCGCCGCCTTCGGATATGATGGATTCGCCAGGTCCCATTTTTATGTCGGCAAGTGCATAACTAGGGCGATGAGAAATATTTATATCCATGTTCACAACTCCTTATTATCTGAGCAAAGGGGTAACCCAACCGACCAATGAAGAGACGGTTCTGCTCTGAATGTACAGTTTTCCTTTGCCGGAAAATTCCGCGACAAAACCTTCTCCTGAAAAGAGGGTGGATTTAAGTCCGCCGACTTTTTTTACTTTGAATTTCAGTCCCGGTTCAAACCCGACAATGTGCCCTGTATCTACAATGTAGGCGCCATCCACATCAATTTTAGAAATATTTCCATAGGCGTTGAACCAGAGGTCTCCCGAGCCTTTTGCCGACAATAGAAAAAGACCCTCCCCTGAAAGCATTGACTTCAGGCCGCCATATTTTGTTTTTAGAGAGATATTGGGGTTTGACGCCAGAAAGGCCGAGCTTTGAAGAATAAATTCGCTTTTATCAAGAGCAACGTGGCGAATCTGCCCGGGAATGGTAGGAGACAACACAAGCTCGCCGCCATTTTTACCCGGCTCGAAAGTGTTCATAAAAACGCTTTCGCCGCCAAGGAGCTTTCTGAAAATGGCCTTGATCAGCCCGCCATAAGCCTTGGTGGAAATTTTCATGTCCGATTCCATGGCGACCATGGAGCCCGATTCGGTCCTTACCTTCTGCCCCTTTTCCAGGTTCAAAAAAAGTGAGCCGAAGCTGGGGCCGTGTTTAATCTCAAATTGCACCGCAAACCTCCCGTGCATGGTTCTTTATAATACGGTTGTCATCGTGGCGCTACAATATCAAGGCCCCCAATGGAAAGTCAAGGAGCTTTCCCTGGATTTATATGTTGATTATATTAGGTGGACCGGCACCGCTAAACGTGCTAAAAATATTAATTAAGCGATGTGGAAAAAAAGAATTGGTGAATGATTA
>CAYSHR010000310.1:0-5017 GCA_964430795.1 uncultured bacterium | reverse complement strand
GATCTCCATTGTCTGGTCCACTAACCAGTAAAAAGGTATGTACGCGATGTCGCTATAGAGACCGCCTACGCCGTAATTCGGGTCCCACAAAAGGGGGAAGGGCAAATCGTAGGTGGTGTCCGCCCACAAAACCATGTCAGCCTGGGTTGGAGTATAACCCCCGTAATTCTGGGCCACCAATTGAAGAACCATAAATCCATACTGGAGATAGGCATTATAGAAACTGTTTTTCAGCGTTGGGGTTCCTGATTGGCAAGAAGGGCACCACATGGCAAAGGAATCCAGCAGAATTACATCTCCAAGATAATCATAGAGTTCATGGCAGACGCCATCCTTGTCTTTTAAGGAAAAGTTGTACATCTTGTCGCCGATTAAGTATCCGCAGCCACCATTGGGGCAGGTGTCAAAGGTCTTTTCATCGGGACATGTTACATCATCCCATGTATCGTCATCGTCGTCATCATCGTCGCCGGCCTGGGGGTGGGAAACTGTCGGCCTGATCATAAACACTCCCGCGAAGCCAAGAACCTTGAGATTGGACCAGGCCGATTGAGCCCAAATCCATGCCAGATCATCCGGGGCGCCGTTGTAATCAAAGCCGAGAAATGGACCGCCCTGATCGTCAACCAGGGTTTCCATCCCGATCCAGAATTGACCGGAGGCGATGGGGTTGGCAAGCTCCGTGATTCCTGAAAGGTCCACCGTGTGCCAGGTCAGGGACGGGCTGCTAAGGGTCACTTCGTCTGATCTGTAAATCGGGTTATCAGGGGGCGCGCCCTTTGTTCCGTCGTCATAATAAATTACCCACCTGACCGGGTTTCCAATACCGGTTTCCGAATGCACCTGGTAGTCAAAGCTTAAAATTGTCGCTGGATAAGCCGGCGTGTTGAATCCTTGTACAACTCGAGATCCCGCAGTTGCGCCCATCAATCCATTGTCCGAGACGCCATCATCATAAATTATTGTGGTTGTAACCTTATCTTCCTCATCGTCACCATCGTCATCATCATCGTCGTCATCATCATCGTCGTCATCTTCTTCGTCGTCGTCCTCGTCGTCGTCATCATCATCATCGTCGTCATCGTCATCAACGGGATTGTTATCATCATCATCGTCGTCATCGTCGCAGGAAAGAACAAAAGCCATGGAAAAAACCAGCAACAGCAATACTAAAAGAAACAAAAAATACTTTTTCATAGCACCCTCCGATTTCCTAATTAGGTCGGTATATTTATATTATACAAAAACTATTACAATACTTGTATTATCACATTGCGGCTAAATGTAAAAGGAATTGATCTATTTTGAGTTAAAGCTTAATAAAAATATCCACTGATTCCACTTCGGCGAAAAGGGATTTGGATTCGAGCACCATGCCGAAATACCCTTTCTGGTCGAAATTCCATATCGACTATGAAAAGGGGGTCGTGATCTTTCCTTCGATGGATACCCTGAAACCGACCAAGGCACATCTTATTTCCTTATCCTGTTTTTGAGAGTATCTTCACGCTCATGTGGGTCAAGAGAAAAAATGGGATTCTTTTAGATGGAATTTTAAAGATGTTGCCTGAGTCCGGTTATGTTGAGTATACTGGCAAGCCGCTGGTTCGGTTTTTAAAAGGAAAGGTGTAAGAGGCGCGGAATGAAAAAGTTTTTATTATTCGTTTTTTTGGTTTTATTTTTACCTGCCTTTCTGTTTGCCCAATGGAAAGAAGGGCCGGAAGTCAACGTCGGTTCTTATGAGGCAAGCGGGATTTCGGTTATAGTAACTTTCGAGGAAAACGCCGGGTTATCCGCGATTTTAGATATGGAGATGCCTGCCGGTTTTGCCCTTGAGAGCCTCTCGTCCCTTACCGGCATTAATTTGCCACCGGAGTATTTCAAAGACCTGAAAGGTTTTTACGGAAACGACTTCTCTCATGGCGTTGTGACTTTTCCCATGGAAATCGGTCTGGATCAAGCTCTGGCGGCTTTGTCCGAATCTAAAGGGGTTCGGGAGGTTTCGCCTAACTATGTTTTGCGCCCTTTTTATGTTCCCAATGATCCCTACTATGATTTTTACCAGGGAAATTTCAGGCAGATTTACGTGGACAAGGCCTGGAATCTCTCCCAGGGCGAAGGCGCCGTTGTCGCGGTTATCGATTCGGGATACAGGCAGAACGGCCTTGAGGACAGAGTGAAAAATCTCCTTAACGGATATGACTTTGCGGAGGATGATCAAGGGGTCCAGGATTATTCCGGCCACGGCACACATATTTCCAACACCATCGCCCAAAGAACAAACAATGGAATCGGGTGCGCGGGAATTGCTTTTAAGTCCACTATTCTTCCATGTAAAGTTTTTCCTGATGTGGGGGACGGCGCCTATGAATCTGATATTATCGACGCCATATATTGGGCCATTGACCATGGTGCGGATGTTATCAATATGAGTCTTGGCGGCGGGGGGTCAGTCACCGCCACCAAAGAAGCCATCGAGTTCGCGGTTGATAACGACGTAATAGTTTTCGCGGCTACGGGCAACTACGGCGTGTTCGGTATATCCTATCCAGCCAGACATGAAAGCTGCATCGCCGTGGGCGCTGTCAATAAACACCCTGTGGGCGCCAATCCAAAAAGGGCCGATTTTTCCCAATATGGAACCGGTCTTGACATTGTCGCGCCTGGAAAATCCATAGTGCAGGAGACCTATTCAGGTTCAGGCACAGGCTATATAAGTTATAATGGTACATCCAGCGCGTGCCCTCATGCTTCCGCGGTAGCGGCCCTTCTTGTTTCGGCCAGAGGACCTGACGCGATTCTGATCAGGGAGGCTATGGAAACCACGGCTTACAATCCAAATGGAGGGTGGACCGATGAGCTTGGCTGGGGAGAGATAAACGCTTATGACGCCATATACGCTTACGGCGGTCCTTCCAATGATTCTCCTGTGGCGGTGGCTACGGCTTTTCCATCGGTGGGCGCCCCTCCTTTGATTGTAACTTTTGACGCGAGTGAGAGTTATGATCCCGACGGAGCGCTCACCTTTTATAGATGGGTTAAAAGCACAGGAGTTGTATTATCTCACAACCGGGTTTTTACAACGACATTTGACAAGGGAGACAATTTTGAAGTTGAACTTACAGTCAAGGATAATGAGGGCGGGATGGATTCGGACTCTGTAAAAATAGAGGTGGACCCCGATTATAAAGACGACGACTGTTACCGGATGCTGAACATATTATACGAAGGGTGCAAGTTGAAGGTTCTTGACCCCGAAGGCATAGGCATGGATGACGCCACTGCTCTTGATTCCTGCAGGGAGGATAGCGACGGGAAATTCTGGACTTGCCTTGTGGAATGCTCGGATCATGAGAAGGTGGAATCCTGCGCCGACTTTATTGCTTGCGCGGCGGATCGCTGCGACATAACAATCAAGGCGGCCTATAGTTCAAAGAACGACGACGATGATTATGGATTCTGCGGCCTTTGCGGGTAGGCCCTCACCCCCGGCCCCTCTCCCAAAAGGAGAGGGGAGCTTGAGACAGGGTTCCGGTTTCTTTTTTTTAACTGATAATTGAATGTGGATTTGTTTTGAGTGAGGTAAATATTCTTATGGTCGGCGACGTGGTTGGCAAGCCAGGTCGCAGGGCCCTTACAAAACTTCTTGATGATATTATCAGGGAGAATAAGATAAGGTTCGTCATAGTTAACGGTGAGAACGCCGCCGGCGGATATGGCATCACACCCAGGATCGCCAAGGAGTTTTTTGAACTCCCTATTGATGTGATTACTACCGGCAATCATGTTTTTCAGCAGAAGGAGATTCTTGATTATATTGATAAGGAGCCAAGGCTTCTGCGGCCTGATAATTTCAAGAAAAACTTTCCAGGCAAGGGGTTGCTTGTTACAGACCTGGGTGATGTCTCGATAGCCGTGATAAATTTGCAGGGCCGGGTTTTTATGGACCAGGAAGTGGAATGTCCCTTTCACGCCGCCGATTCCATTCTCGATTCCATTCCCAAAACCACCAACATAATTATTGTGGATTTCCATGCTGAGGCCACCAGTGAAAAAATCGCCTTGGGACACTATCTTGATGGAAGAGTGACCGGGGTGGTTGGAACCCACACTCATGTTCAAACCACCGACGCCAAGGTGTTGCCAAAGGGCACGGGTTTTCTTTGCGACGTGGGAATGACAGGACCGATTCACTCGGTAATTGGTGTTGTTGTTGAAAAGTCCGTTAAGCGTTTTGTGACTGGAACCAAGCAATCTTTCTCGGTAGCTAAAGGGCAAGCAAGACTTGACTGCTGCGTGATTCGAACAGATCAACTAACCGGTAATGCCCTGTCTGTAAAAGCAATTGGAAAATATCTGTAAAATATTCTGTAAAAATAATTTTTAACAATAGCATTATTTTATTTTGTCTAACCCATTGAATTTTTAACAAAAACACCGAAAAAACCAACATTTTTCCTCCCTCTGAAAGCTGAAGTTAAAAAGCAAAATAAAAAAAAACCATCTTTTTTAAAAAATAGTGTTGACAAAAGGGCGGTGTTTAAGTAAAAACCCAATCCCTGCTTAGGGCAATTGGAAATAATAAAAAATTCCATATCTAAGCAATTGAAATTATAAGTTGATAATGGGAACAGAAGGAATATTTACCTTTAAGGATATTTTATCTCTTTGGTTATGAAGAGGAATGTCCAAAGAATATCAACGGCAAAGAATTTTGCCGTCTATTTTTTAAGAGGTATTTCTAAATTTCCTGTTGACAAAAGCGGGATGACAACCTAAAATTAATGGTCTTGATTTATTATATTCGGGTTTAGGTTAATTCCGAAATTTATAATTTGTTCTTTGATAACCGAATAGGAATACGTGCTATTTAGTTCCTGTCCTAAAACCAGGACAGGACTGATTTTAGTTTCCAGTTCAGGAATGAGTAATTTTTTACAAGATCAAGGAAATCAAGGATTTGTGCGGAGTCGTACTTTTGTACGTCGAACAATCAAATTCGATGATTGACCACGAG
>CAYSHR010000309.1:0-5026 GCA_964430795.1 uncultured bacterium | reverse complement strand
AATTAAGGAAACAGGTCAAAACCCATATAGCCGGAGCGGAACTGCTACAGGATAGAAGCGAACTGGATTTCGCTTTTTTTCATGGAGCCCTTGATAAATATCAGCCTGACGCCACCTTCTCAGGACTTACCCTAGCCAAATACACAATGGATAAATGCCAAAAGCAGGGGCTGGATTATTCCCCGCATACCTGGACAAACGGCATTGGTCTTATGATAAATCTACATGCTTTCGCGGCCTGGAAAAATCGAGGGCTTCTTGAGTATCCATACGAACCGCCGGGCTGGATTCCAAGATATCGGGAGGGAATTATTCCACCGATAGAGGTGACAAAAGCCGGCGCCGTGACGATTCCTCAGACGCCGGGATTTGGTTTTGAGATCAATAAATGGAAGCTTATGAGATATGGAACCAGATTTTCGGTTGTGACGCCATTTCGGGTAGCTTTCAAAGCCATAAGAGAGAAGGGGCTGAAAACCGCCCTGTCCTTAAAGAAAAAGAAAGGATAACATATGATTATGACAGAGAAATATGCCACCTTCTTCTTACAGTATCCGAGATGTTTTTGACATATGAATATTTTTATGACGGTATAAAATTATAAAGATTACATTTCTATATCAAGCTAAGCATGACTCCAACCGATATGTTTAATATCTAATGGAAAACATCCATTGTATCGGGGAGTGTGTAATGGAAAACGAATGGCTTACCGTACAGGAAGTTGCGGATTATTTGAAACTTGGGAAAACCAAAGTTTACCAATATGTCCAGAATGGGCGGATACCCGGGTACAAAGTTGGGGGTCAATGGCGGTTTCAAAGGGATGAGATCGACCAGTGGATTCGCTCAGGTAAGTCTGATTTTGCCCAGGAACCGGAAGAAGAATCGAGCTTTCACGCAGACCAGGCCTAACCTTGTCTATGATTGGGTCAGACAAAGAAAATCACTTTAATTCAATAAGTTACTTACTCAAATAGATTCATGGCCCGGACTGGAAAAAACGCTATTTTTCAAGGTCATCTCATCTTTCTTGCTTTTTAATTATTCACTGTTAAAATGCCCAATCTCTAATTTCAATTCCCTTATGTTATTTGGAATAATGGGCAAAATGGAAAAAACCTCAAAATTAAATAGACTTGTAAATTCCTGGCCGGCAATAGTAACCGCGCTGCTTTACATTGCTGTTTTCCCAACCTTGTCATGGTCTTTCCTGGCCTTCTTTTTTCTTGTCCCGATTTTGATTACTTTAGCTAAACAGGGTGCTGGGCCAAAGGGGGCATTTTGGCTTTTCTGGCTCGCGGGATTCTGGGGCAACATTGGCAAGATGTACTGGCTGGTTTACACCATGAATCATTACGGTCATATACCTATGCCCCTTGCCATTTTTGTTTTTGTACTGATGACAGCCACCCTTGGTATGTTCTGGGGTTTTATGGGCTACTGGGTCTATAAAATAAAAAAGAGAATAAATATTCCCTTTGTTATTCTTTTCCCGGCCACGTGGGTTGTTATGGAGTGGTGTCTTACCTGGGTATTGTCCGGCTTTCCCTGGGGTCTTATTGGGAACGGCCTTATTAATATGCTTGTTCTGGCCCAATTCGGCGACATTTTCGGCGTATACGGTCTTTCGTTTTTTGTAATTGTTGGAAATGTTGTTTTTTTCGAGTTATATCAGCTTATTATAAAAAAGAAAAAAGAAGGCGCTCCCGCCTTTTCAATTGCTGTTTTCACCATATTACTCACCTTTATCGCTCTATACGGCCTTATAAGACTTCCTCAAATCGAAAATATCCTATCTAAAGGAAAAACCATCAGGGTCGGTCTTTTACAGGGCAACATTGATCAACTTGAAAAATGGAAACCCGGCGGGAAGAGAAACACTTATAAAATATACAGAGAGTTGACAAAAGCATCGGCCAGGCAGGGCGCCGAGCTTTTAATTTTTCCGGAGACCGCTCTGCCCTACTGGCAATACTCAGATAGAAAACTGAGCGAGCGAATAAAGAAAATGGCGACAGATACGGAAACCTATGCTCTAGTGGCATATCCTTACAAAGCTGAAAAACCGGGATATTTGGAAAATTCGGGAGAGAAAAAGGGATTTGGCGACAGAAATAGATATAATCGACATAACGTAACCACACTTCTTGATAAAGAGGGAAATTCTTTGGGAACCGTAATGAAGCACAAGCTGGTTCCATTTGGTGAGTTTTTACCTTTTCCAAATCAGATCATCTGGCTGAAAAACGCCCTGGGTCTGAAGAAAGCCCGGTTGACAAAAGGCTTCTCTCCGGCAAAGGGATACAACTCCATTCCCTATCCGCCTGTTAACGGCGCCTTCGGGGTGGCAATCTGTTATGAGATAATATTCCCGGCCATGGTCAGAAAGATCGCCAATCTTGACACCGATTTTCTTGTCACCATTACCAATGACTCCTGGTTTGGCGACACCAGCGCGCCCCACCAGCATGTGGACCAGGTAGCCATGCGGGCCATTGAAAACCGACGCTCCTTTGCCAGAGCCGCCAACACCGGCATTAGCTGCGTTGTTGACGCCACGGGCAGGGTTAGGGGGCAAACCGTGACCTATGCCAGAACCCAGACTGTGGATAAGATAAAAACCATCTCAATTCGTTCAGTTTACTCAAAAATCGGCGACTTGCTTGTTTATCTGTTCATCGTTCTTGGAGTAGGTCTGGAAATTATTACCTTCTTAAAAAGAAGGAAGAAAGGCGGGGAGGTCGGATAATGATTGAGGAACTTTCAGAAAGAGTAGTGGCGACCCGGGAGAAACTGGAAGAACTCCGGGGGTATCTTTGATTTTGCCTCTTTACAATCCGACCTGGGTGAATTTGACAAGATAATCACCAAAGAGGATTTCTGGGCTGATCCCAAATCAGCAAACATGGTTATGCAAAAAAAGAAAAGAATTGAATCCTCACTTGACCGTTGGGGGGCTATTGAGGAATCCGTGGAAGACCTGGAGGTTTTATTGGAACTGGGACAGGAGGAGGGCGACGAAGAACTTATAGGGGAGCTTGAGTCAAAACTTGGAAATGTGGAAAAGGCTCTCCAGAAGCAGGAATTGTCCATGCTTTTCTCAGAAAAAACCGACTCCGCGGACGCTATTTTGGAGATAAATCCAGGTGCCGGCGGCACTGAGGCTCAGGATTGGGCGGAAATGCTTTTGAGAATGTACCTGCGATGGGCCGAGAGAAGGGATTTCAAGATACAAATCCTTGACCAGCAACCAGGAGATGAAGCCGGGATTAAAAGCGCCACTGTAAATGTTAAAGGTGAAAATGCCTTTGGTCTTCTTAAAGCCGAAATCGGAGTTCACCGCCTTGTTCGCATTTCTCCTTTTGACGCCAATTCCAGACGCCATACAAGTTTTGCCTCGGTTTTTGTTTTTCCCGATATGGAAAATGATATCGAGATTGAGATTGACGACAAAGACCTGCGGATCGACACCTATCGGTCAAGTGGAGCAGGAGGGCAGCATGTCAATAAAACCGATTCCGCGGTGCGCATAACCCATATGCCATCTGGTATAGTGGTTCAATGCCAGAATGAACGGAGCCAGCATAAAAACAAGGCTTTTGCTATGAAGGTTCTAAAAGCAAGGCTCTATCAGCTTGAGATGGAAAAGAGGCAAGCGGAAAAAGACGAGGCCGCCGCGTCCAAAAAAGAGATTGCCTGGGGAAGCCAGATAAGAAGCTACGTTCTCCAACCCTACCAGCTTATTAAGGACAACAGAACCAATTTTGAAAACGGCAACGTTAAAGCTGTTCTTGACGGTGATCTTGATGGGTTTATTGAAGCCTACCTTCTTTCAAAAGCATCGAATAAATCAATTTAGCGGACTAAGAGCAATGTTATGCGACCCACCGGCTTCCCTCCACCTCTGGGAGAGGGGTTGGGGGTGAGGGCTTACATATATCCCAGGGATTTCAGTTTTTCTTCCATAGCGGCTTGTTCTTCAGGTGAGATTTCCGATTCGCCGCTATCAGATGAGAACATCTTGGCCATTGCCTGTGCTTCCTCCTTGAGTTTTTCCACAAGCTTAGGATTATCCTCCAGGATATTTGTAAGCTCAAGAGGATCCTTGGAAAGATCGTATAACTCAGTCGGACCATCAGAGTGGAGGGGCGTATAGGCCAGTTTGTATCCTTGAGATTTGACGCCTCTGATATAAAAAGCGTGCATAGCCTGGGCGCCGCCCCTTGCCTCAAGATAGATGGGACGATTTTCAGATTTCCCATTTTCGAGAATTTCGGAAAAACTTTTGCCGTGCATTTTTATGTCCGGGGTTTCCAGGGAGAGGACCTTGCAAAGAGTGGGAAAAATATCAATGCTTCTTACGTGACTGTCAACGGTTTTAGCCTTCGGAAGAGATTTTAGTCCTGCTATGATAAAGGGAACGCGCTGTAGATATTCATAGACATGAAAACCGTGTTGCAGATGGAATTGGCGCAGAGTATTTTTTAGAAGCTGCATCTGGGCGTCTTTGCTGTTTCCCGCCAAAACAGACAACCCTATTTTAAAATCGTTCCACCTTGTTTTAATCATATCCCAGATACTCTCACCAGGTTTTCTTGTGGATATTCTTGCCCTTGTCAAGCCGATTTTGATCAGCTTGAACAGAAGCTTGATTCTACCAAGGAAGGTGATTTTGCCTTTTTCTGAATTACTATGCTGGGCTAATTCGGATGAGACGTCATGGAGTTCCTGCCCTCTGGCATTAAGAAGAATCACGTCTTCATCCATATGGCTTTCTTCATCGCCGTCAAGAAAAGGCACATCAAGGGCTTTCATAAAATAGGGAAGAATGGTTTCCGGTTTTGTTTTTTCATCCACCCTTTCGCCATGATCACCGGTTAGAATGATAACCGTATCCTCGCCCACCGCTTCGGCCAGCCTGCCGATATACTGGTCAATTGAGCTTACCGCTCTGTCGTATGTATTTTCGCCAAATTCCTCTTTATCAAAATCGATCAGGACCTGCCTTGGTTCATGAAGTTCC
>CAYSHR010000308.1:0-5026 GCA_964430795.1 uncultured bacterium | reverse complement strand
TCCATAGATTAATGTTTGTCCTGTTTTGGTAAAGAACTAACGGTTTTGCGGAGAAGGAATGCATCCCATATTGTTCGAAATTTTCGGCTATCCCATTAGAATGTACGGCCTTGCCATGGCTACGGCTTTTGTTGTAAATATTATTCTTGTATATCGCAGAGGTCCCATTGAAGGGCAAGACCAGCAGGTTGTTCTTAACACTTGCCTGTGGATAATTATCGGTACTCTTGTTGGCGGTCGGATTTTGTTCTCTTTTACCCAGTGGAGTGAGTTTGCCGGGGAGCCATGGCGAATATTCTCTTTTTGGGAGGGGGGACTGGTTTTTTATGGCGGCTTTATCGGCAGCTATATCGCGGCCCTTGGTTATACTCTTTGGGTAAATCTAAAGCAGAAGGAAAGGGCTGTTTTTAAATGGAGTCTTATTGGCGGCGCCCTTTTGATCGGATATATTCTCTCCGGTATATCCATACTCAGAGGAAACGGCATACAGTCGAGTTTTCTGGGCAATGAGCTGATAACGGAAATCGTCATTGGAGGCAATGTAATATATTCAGGGGGCGCGCTGAAAATCCTTCACATTATCCAGAGCCCTGATATCGCGGGCGGGATTTTTCATTGGCTCTTTTTTTTGAATTACGGCCTGTTTCATTGCATCGGATTTCTGGTGGCTTTTGTCACTGTCTTTTCCTACCTCTCTTTTAAAGCCGCCAAAAGAACCAGGCAACATAGAATTTTACCTCTTCTTGACATGCTGTCGCCCTACGCTGGTTTAGGTCTCGCCATTCACAGGGCATTCGGATGTTTTTTGAATGGTTGCTGCTACGGAAGAGAGACCACTGTTCCGTGGGGAGTGCAATTTCCCCTTGAGCATCCCGGCACCAAATGGTACGGCCTTACCGCCCATCTTCACCCGACTCAACTTTATGAAGCTCTCAATGGTCTCTCTATATTTTTCATTCTTCTATGGTTCAGAAAAAGAAAACGGAGTGAGGGAGAGGTGACAGGGTGGCTTTTGATGATCTACGCTGTAAACAGATATTTCATCGAATTTTTCAGGGGCGATAAAAAAAGAGGCGATCTTGGCGAGCCCACCTCCGCGGCTATGTTTCTTTTTGGTTTTGCCATAGTGGCGGCAATTCTTCTGGCGGTTTTGTATTATGTCAGAAAAAGAGGCCTTACCGCAAACAACCTTGAAAAAGATAAGCCGGCTGTTGTTTTTAGCAGGTTCTTTGTGCTGATGGGGTTCCTCCTGGTTCTTACTTTAGCTTGCGAGCTTTTCAGACGGGAGCCCACATTAGCGACTATAGGCCCGATTTCCACAAGCCAGTTTATCGGGTATTTAACCTTTAGCGCGGGATTTTTAATTTACGTCATCACCCATTATCTTGGCAGAAAAGCAAAGCCTCTGCCCGGCTCAAGAAATGCCGGCTAATCCAGATAACGCTCTTTTTCTGAAAAGATACAACCGCAATATTTCTGTCTGTAGAGCCCGAGTTGCTTTGAGATTCTGACGCCCTCTTTCCACCCTTTTCTGAGGTCCTGGTATAAAAACTCGATACCCTCCTCATTTGAAACATCCTTTGCAACGTCAATTATTTTCTGATGCTTCTGGTGTTTTGAATATAAAAGAGTTGTTGAAAAAGCGTCGAAGCCCTTTGCCTTTGCTATTTGGGCTGTAGTTATCAGCCTTGTTCTGTAGCAATAAATACAGCGGTCATCATCTTGCGCCATTGCTCCCTTCAGCCATTTCTCAAGGGGGTATTCGTCATGCTCTAAAAGAGAGAGTCCCTCTATCTCGGCAAATTCCCTCAACCCGCCAAGGCGTCTTCTGTATTCTGTCCAGGGATGAATATTGGGGTTATGCCAGAATCCGGTAATATCAATATCTTTATCTCGGAAAGCTGAAACGCAATAACAAGCGCAGGGCGCGCAGCAGATATGTAAAAGGAGCCTCATTTTATTTATCCGAGCCGTTAGTTTTTATCAGACTCGAGGAAAGGGGCTTTATTCCTTTGGAAAGAGCGTAATCGGTCCATGCTTTTACCAGAGCTTTAAACTCCTTCGCTTCAGCCGCCTCCTCCTGGGCGTCCTCAGCAAAGATCGGATCAACTGAGTGATGCTGAGGGAAGGTCTCTCCCGGTCTCATGACCGCCCATATAACTTTGCCAAGATGCTCCACCTGGTCCGGCGCTGTCCAGTCTTCTTTTTCGCAATATGCCTGCATGGGCGCGCCGGCCTTATTATATTCGAAGGGCACCTGGTTTTCAGTCATGGTATAAGAAGAATAATCCGGTGTCATGGTAAAGCAATCATACATAGGCGCGCTGAATTGATCGTAATTGGTCAATGGCGGCACCCCGAGAATCATCTCCATTGTCACCCACATGCTCATCATTGAATAGAGAACGCTGGAGACATACCCTCTCTTGGCCCAGGGGCTTATTACAAGGCCGATGGTTCTGTGCTTGTCCACATGATCAGCCTGGCTTTGAGGATCGTCCTGGGTGACAAAAATCGCCGTCTCCTTCCAATATTCGCTGTGGCTTACATAATCCACAAGCCTGCCAAGAGCGGCGTCATTGTCCCCCACATACCACTGGGGCGTAGGAGCGCCTAAGTCCGTTCCGTTGGTATGGTCATTGGGAATGCTGATATAAACAAAGGGCGGAAAGATGCCGTTTTTCATATCCTCGATTACAAGCTCGATTTTATCCTCATCCGCGGAGCCCAGATTATAAAAGCCATATCTCAAACTGACATAGGGAGCCAGGCGTTCCATATTGGTTATGGTTCCCACCACCTGCCCGTAGGACCTGAACTCAATATCGTGATCCAAAAGATGCTGATATATGAATTCCGTCTCAGGAATCGCCGCCGGCTCAACTCCTGACATTGCCTGCCTTCCATTTACGAGCCAGGTTTTTTCCACATAGTCGTTGCATACTCCGGCCACGCTCCATAGATGCCCTTGCATTGAAGCATCCGCTTCGCCGTAAAGATTGTCGCAATTGGTGAATTGCTGGGCAAGGTCATGGGTGTTGGGAGTATAAAAGGCGCCGAAAGTAACCATGCCGGGATCGCCATTACCTGTGGGAAGGTCGCCCAGAACACTGTCGTAAGTCTTGTTTTCCTTCATTACAAAGATCACTCTTTTAATTTTATCGCTGGGCGTTCCTATGACGGTGGGGATAGGTGATTCGAAAGAGAGGTCATCATAAAAAGTTGAAGGACGAATATTGTTGGCTTTGACATCGAGGGTATATTGAGCCAGTTCCGCCAGGGTAAAATCTGAATCGGCCTTGTTTATGGTGGACCTGTTGTCAATTCCTTTTGCCGAAGGTCCCGATCCTTCTCCCTTGCCGTTGGTGTAATAAAGCTCATCAATAACAGGATTTTTGCAAAGGCAGGTTGGATACCAGGCGGTGGGCAGCATCCCCTCAAGTTCCTCTGTGGCCAGATTAACCACGCCGATGGCGTTATAGCCGGACATGGTTACATAGAGGGCGCCGCCGTCGATTAACAGAGAGGTTGGGGAAGCGCCGAGGTTTTCCGTTGGCTCCAGTAGATCGATAGTGTTGTCAACTTCGAGAGTCGCGGTGTTTATTACAGATATGGTGTCCGAATCCGAGTTGGCCACAAAAAGCCTTCCATCGCCCGAAAGAGCAAGACCCTCGGGGTTTTTTCCCACACTGATATTTCCCAGATTGGCGCCGGTAAGGGTATTGATGACCGAAACCGATTTGCTGCCCCAGTTTGATACGTATGCCCTTAACCCGGTGGCGTTTATTACAACCGAGTATGGATAAATCTGGGTTACTCCCGATTTCTTTTCAAGACCCGAACCAAGATCAACTATTGCCAGTCTGTGTCCATAAGAAGAGGCGACATATAAGGTCTGCTCATCATGAGAAAGGGCAAGACCGGTGGGATACCCGGTCACTTTTATCTCTCTTTGAAGAGCCAGGGCCGGCCCTGTTACTAAAAATTCGTATACCCTTTGAGCGCCGCCGCCACTGGCGTATAGCTTGTCTCCCGCGGCGTTTAACGCCAGGCCGTCAAAGGTCTGGATATATTCTATGTTTTCAACCGTCCACGTCGATGTGTTTACCGAATAGACCGAGCCCTGCTTTAACGAAAGGGCATAAAGATAATCACCAGCCGGTCCGACTTTGCAATTTACCGGCATCATGGGAACTTCAAGGCCGAATTCCATTTTGCTGTTGCTCATGGGGGTTATACGCCGGCCATTTGGCAGAATTACACCTCCCTGTCCGTCTGGTCCCACAGGCAGGTAGGAGTCATCAGAGGGCACAGGTACGGATCTGGTTTCAAGGGTTGTTTTTTCGCCACCCAGGTCAGGAGTGTTGGATTCCTTTCCCTTATTTTCGCTTGAACATCCCAATAAGGTCAAAGAAAGAATAAAAAACAGACAGGCAATAACCTTTATTTCTCTCATAAAACCAATCTCCATAAATGGATTAACAACCAGAATCACGACAAAGCATAACACGTAAGAAGCCGGTTTTGGAAAACAATTTAAGGCTCGTGACAAATTTGGAGATTCTAAAAAGTCTTCCTCGTGGGAATTGTTTACTCCATGATATCTCTGAAAATCACCTACTTGCCCTATTTTTTTAAAAAAGTGCTTGAACATTACCATTCTAACTATATAATAACTTTATTAAACCCCTTGGCTAGAGGTTTTTGATGCATAAACGAATACTGCTTATTTTTCCTAATAATCCATTTAGAGAAACCTGCTGTGATTTTTTATGCCAAATGGGTTACAAGGTGAGCATCTGTGATAATCCAAAATTCGCCTTGACTCTCGGCAATAAGATCAGCCCCCACTTGATCCTCTGTTATGAGAATTTTGACCAAGTAACAGGTGTCGAGGTTGCCCGCTCAATGAAAAGGGCAAACGCCTTGGGAAAAGTCCCATTTCTTCTTATGTCCGCCAGACCCGAACAGGAGAAAGACACATTTCAGAAGGAAGTCATGATGTCAGTGGATGATCTGATTCGCC
>CAYSHR010000307.1:0-5039 GCA_964430795.1 uncultured bacterium | reverse complement strand
GCCGACTTTATTGTTACAGGGGAAGACCCTCTTCATTTTAGATCAGGCAAAGCAAGCATGACAAAAGAAAAGCGCCTTTTCAGAATAATTACCATGGGTGGTTCCAGTACCTGGGGATATGGAATTGAACGATACGAAGATACTTTTTCCGGCCTGTTGGAAACCATGATTAATGAGGCTTATCCTGACATGAAAATTGAAATTATCTGGATAAAACCGGCTCTGAAAAAGGTAATTGATTTTAGATGAGGCACCTTATTTTAAACATAAAATGGATTGTTGTAGAAAACTATATTGTTTGCTGTATTATTCCAGTCTCAAACTGACTTTTTGGAGATAAAATGATTCGAGCCTTGTTTATTTTTGGCACCCGTCCTGAGGCGATAAAGCTGGCGCCACTGGTGTTGGAGATGAAAAAGCGGAAGAACATACAACCTGTAGTTTGCGTTACTGCCCAGCACCGGGAGATGTTGGATCAGGTTTTGCGGGTTTTTGATATCGTTCCTGATTTTGATTTGAATTTAATGCGCCCGGGCCAGTCTCTCGAAACAATTCTCGCTTCTGTTTTTTCAAGGCTTCCCCAGGTTCTAAAAAAGGAAAAGCCGGATATTGTGATAGTACAGGGCGACACCACAACCACATTCGCCGCGGCGAAATGCGCTTTTTGTAAAAAAATCCCCATCGGTTACGTCGAAGCCGGGTTACGCACCTTTGACAAATATTCTCCCTTTCCTGAAGAGATCAACAGGCAATTGACCACCAGGCTGGCCGACCTCAATTTCGCGCCAACCAAAAACAACAAAGAGAATCTCCTTACAGAAGGAATCTCTGGAAAAAGCATATGGGTGACGGGAAACACTGTCATAGACGCGCTGTTAAATGTCGCGAAGAGAGATTTTCTCTTTGATGATCCAAGGCTCTCAAAAATAGATGGTCGGCTGATTCTCGTTACCGCCCATCGTAGAGAATCATTTGGACGCCCTTTTGAAAGCCTTTGTCTGGGGCTGAAATCCCTGGCTGAGAGATATCCCCAGGAGACAATAATTTATCCGGTTCATCTAAATCCCAATGTGCAAAAGCCGGTTATGGAAATTTTATCAGGAACCGATAACATCCACCTCATTGAGCCTCTGGATTACGAGCCCTTTGTGGCGTTGCTCAAAAAAGCCTACCTGGTGCTGACCGACTCCGGCGGAATTCAAGAAGAGGCGCCGGCTCTTGGTGTTCCGGTTTTTGTTATGAGAGCGACCACGGAGCGACCCGAGGGAGTTGATTCGGGTACTGTGAAACTCGTTGGAACCGATACTGATAAAATTATCAAGGAAGCCTCGAAGCTTCTGGATGATCCGGACGAGCACAAAAAGATGGCCGAGGCGAAAAATCCATATGGCGATGGCCAGGCGTCTCGTCGGATTTGCGACATTATCGAGAAGCATCAGGCAAATTAAAAGACCATGACCAGGGTGTTCTGAAGGTAGGGGCGCTGCTGATTTTGCGGGCAGGCTTTTTTGACGCTCCTTTCGGTAAACTCAGGACAGGTGGTGGCTTGCCGGTTGGCTTCAGCGGTTTGCCGATCGATATAAGCTTATTGCTTTTAGATGCTGGTCATAGGTTTTTGAAAAGTGGTGGGTGCCGTCATTCCTGGCCACGAAATAGAAGGCTGAGGTTTTCTCCGGATTAAGTACGCCTCTTATGGCTTTACGCCCTGGGCAGGCTATCGGTCCGGGCGGCAGCCCTTTATTCAGATAAGTATTATAAGGAGAGGGCGCCCTCAGGTCTTTCCTGGAAAGAAGGCGATCAAATTTTTTTAGGCCGTAAATAACAGTGGGGTCGGCTTGCAATAGCATATTCTTTTCCAGACGATTTAAATATACGCCGGCAATCAGGGGTAGTTCTTTTTGGGCAACCGCCTCCTTTTCACAGATGCTTGCTAGAATAACAATTTGAGACATGGTCATCTTTTTGTTTTTCTCGCCGCCCTTTGATTCCTCTTTGTACACCTTGAAAAACTGTTTCACCATTCTTTGAAGAATCTCTCTTAGAGTCTCGCCCTTTATATATGAGTATGTTTCAGGAAAGAGATAACCCTCAAGACCCCTGGTAGGCGTCTTTAATGATCTTGAAAATCCTTCATCCCTTAAAAGCCTGAGTATTTCCGTAGTGGAGCCAAAGCCGTTTTTTGAAAGCAGAGGAGCGATCTGATAAATGTTATATCCTTCGGGAATGGTAAATTGTCTCAGGAGAACTTTCCCTTTTGCCATTCTATTAAGGACCTGATCATAAGGCTCGCCAATATCAAACTTATATTCTCCCGCTTTTAACCGGGTGGCCAGCCCTTTAAATTTTGCCAGACCCGCGAAGGCTTTGGCGTTTTTGACAACACCGTTTTTTGCAAGGAGGTTTGATATGGTCATAAGACCGGCGCCCTTTGGAATCTCAACCACAACGGTCTTGCCTGTGGCTTTTGGTGGTTCAAAAAATATCATGACCGCGCCCGCCAGTGTGATGACCATTATCAATAAGATCACCGTGATAATAATAAGAGCTTTTGTTTTCGCCATTACAAAAACCTCGATGGGTTTCAGCTAATCTTCCACCGGCATTCCACCTGTTCCACCGGCGTCAAGAAAGGATTGAAGAAACCAGGCCGCGGCCACCTGGTCTATTTTGTTCTTTCTCTTTTTACGGCTCATGTCCGCTTCAATGAGGGCGGCCTCGGCGGCTTTTGACGACAGCCTCTCGTCCCAAAGAGCCACATCCGCGCCCAAATCCAGAATCTTTTTCGCGAATTCTCTTGCCGCCTTTGCCATAGGCCCTTCCGAGCCGTCCATGTTTATCGGTAGGCCGACAATAACCCTGTCCACCTCTTTTTCAGCAATAATTTTTCTTATAGCCTCCATGTCGGCGGCCTGGTTTTTTCGCTTTATTACATCAAGGGCGTTGGCCGAGATCATCAAGGGATCACTCACCGCGACGCCGATTCGCGCCTCTCCATAATCCAAGCCTAAAATCACCGGCATTAAACGACCTTTATGTTTTAAATGTAACCCATCCCCGGGCACGGCATGCCGTGCCCTACGAGGAAACTGAAATATCACAATAACCTTGTCATTCTTAGCTTTGGCGCCATTGGACGATGACTGATATGGGCCATTCTTTATATCACAACAACTTCGTCGAACTTTCCAAAGACCTCTCTCAAGGTGTCGGAAATTTCTCCAAGGGTCCCGTAGTTCTCCACCGCCTCCAGGATAAAAGGAACCAGGTTGTCAGCGCCGGATGCCGCGATTTTCAAGGCGGCCAGCGCTTCTTTTACTTTTTGATTATCCCGACGCTCTTTCAGGCCGGCGAGTCTTTTACCCTGATCTATTTCCAATGCCGGGTCAATTCTGAGAATATCGTCAAAGGGGTCTTCATCCTGGGAGAACTTGTTAACCCCCACAACAACGTACTCTTTTTTGTCAACAGCCTTTTGCCATTTATAGGCGGCGTCCTGGATCTCTCTTTGGGGATAACCGGCCATGATGGCTTTTACCATGCCACCAAGTTCATCAATGCGATTGATATAATCCGCGGCGCCCTTCTCTATCTGATCGGTAAGGGATTCGATGTAATAGCTTCCGGCCAGAGGGTCAACAGTATCGGCGACCCCGGTTTCGTGGGCGATTACCTGCTGAGTTCTAAGGGCGATGGTCACGGCTTTATCAGAGGGCAAAGCAAGAGCCTCGTCCAGTGAGTTGGTATGCAAACTCTGGGTGCCGCCCAGCACAGCCGAAAGAGCCTGATATGCCACTCGAACCACGTTGTTTTCCGGTTGCTGAGCTGTAAGCATGGAGCCCGCTGTCTGAGTGTGGAACCGAAGCATCATGGACTTGGGGTTTTTCGCGCCGAATCGCTCTTTCATGATCTTCGCCCAGAGCCTTCTGGCAGCCCGAAACTTGGCTGCTTCCTCAAGGAAATTGTTGTGGGAGTTAAAGAAGAAGGATAAACGCCCGGCAAAGGCATCCACGTCCAGTCCCGTCTTAATAGCCGCGTCAACGTAGGCTATGCCGTCGGCAAGGGTAAAGGCGACTTCCTGAATCGCGGTGCATCCGGCTTCCCTGATGTGATATCCGGAAATGGATATGGTGTTCCATTTGGGAACTTTTGATGTGCAGAACTGGAAAATATCGGAAATGATTCGCATGGAAGGCGCCGGAGGATAGATGAATGTCCCCCTGGCCATATATTCCTTGAGAATGTCATTCTGAATGGTGCCGCCGATTTTAGCCCAATCAATTCCCCGCTTTTTAGCCATGGCCAGATACATGGCGAGTAAAACGCCGGCGGTGGAATTTATTGTCATGGAGGTAGTGACTTTTTCCAGGGGAATCTTGTGAAAAAGAACTTCCATGTCCTCGATGGAGTCAATGGCGACGCCCACTTTTCCCACTTCGCCTTTTGCCATGGGGTGGTCCGAGTCGTAACCCATTTGGGTTGGCAGGTCAAAGGCGACAGAAAGGCCGGTCTGCCCTTGATCCAAAAGATATCTGAAGCGGTTGTTTGTATCTTTCGCGCTTCCAAAACCGCTGTATTGACGCATGGTCCAGAAGCGCCCTCTGAACATGGTTGGCTGCACGCCCCTGGTAAAAGGATATTCCCCAGGAAAGGCCACAGCCTCGTTATAGTCCCGATCCTCGGAATCGAGGGGGGTGTAGAGCCTTTTGACCTTCACTCCACTGGTAAGCTCAAACTCTTTTTTTCTCTCCGGAAACCTGCTTGTCACCTTTTCAAGGGTTGTAGATTTCCAGTTTTCATAACCTTTATTGATCTTCTCTTTGTCTGACATTTCATCTCCTGAAAAATTTATATCTTCTTCTATATGATTACTATCTCTGATGAAAATTTAGCGTTGACGCCGAATAATAGCACAACTTTTGCCAAGGGATAGTCAAAAATCAGGTAATCGTTCAGTTACAGGGGGTCTTTTGGGAAAAGCGGGGACATGTACTTGTTACGTGTACCCGGATTTTCATATATGAGATCGGGGTACACGATCC
>CAYSHR010000306.1:1235-5063 GCA_964430795.1 uncultured bacterium | reverse complement strand
CCTGCCCAACATATCTGTAGTTCGCGGTCTTATCTTTCACGTCAATCTGCTTGTGAGCCATCTGGAAAAAATGCAGCGCGTCTTTGGCTCGATCCTTTCGCGTCTGCCCTTCTCTTAGATAGCACCTGCCCATAGCCTGCGCGCAAAGCCCTTCAAATCGAAGGTTTGGCGGCCAGTGCCCTTTTGCCTCCAGCACGGCGTCAGTAAAATAATTCCGCGCTTTTTTATACTGATATCGTTCTAAAGCGATACGCCCCTGATACAAAGGCAGCCCATACCAGAAGTTCTCAAAATTCGCCGGACAACGCCTTTTATTCAACAATGTTCGACAAATTTTTCTAAGCTCGATAAAATCTTTTTCCGCGCCCAAAAGATCGCCGTGAGCCAGATTTAGTTTGCCCGCCTTGGCTATTACCGAAAGTTTTAGAGAGTCGGAAGATTCGTCTACGCCCGTCTTTGGAAGAAAAGCAAGGAGGCTTTTAATTCTTTTGGCCTTTTCAAGAGCAAGTTCAGGGGACCTTGTTTTTGCCAGTTGGCTTTGAATAAAAAGAAACCGGATCAGGATTTCAATACTGTCGCGGCGCCAGCAACCCCCAAGTTGAATCAACTGCTCCACCAGATCAAAGAACTGTTTATCAGCCTCCATATTTTCCACAAGAGCCACAACCTTGCAATCAACCTTTTTGCCCCTGGCTGACTTTATGCCTTTTTCCGCCTCCCTTTTATTTCCTTTTCCAGCTACCACAAAAAAGGAAAAACCGTCCAGTGCCGCGATTTTAGCTTTTTCAGCTACTCCTTTTACCGGAACGAAGCTGCCGTTATTGAGTCTTGACGAGCAGATTACCCGTCTTGGATAAACAAGACCCAGCAGATAGCAGATGGAGGCGAAAAAAAAGGAGAGTTGGGCGCTTGATTGATCCGCTTCTTCTGACAGCTTTGGCCAGACCGGGGATATCCAGGGCCGCTCAGTTCCGGGAATCATGGCGTCGGCAAGGGCGATGGCCTTCGCGCTGGAGCCGGCGAACTCCTTACGGCCAAGAAAGCTCTTGTCGCGAAACGCGCGTATTTTATACAGGGAGACGGCGGCTGGTCGAAAAAGTCCGCGATTTCTTTCTTTGATTTTGAAAACCACGGGAAAACAGAAGGGGCTTTCCTTCGCCAGAGGGCTTAATCTATGGGTTTTATTCTCTGATTTTCTAAAAGCCAGTTCCTTTTTCAGAATCCCAAGGGAGGTCGCGTCAAGAATGTATAGGCCCTTTTTGTAAATCGTCTCCAGGATTTTATCAGATAGAAGTCCTGACAAAATAACAGGCGAGGTTCGAAAAAGCAGGGCAATATCAAGGGGCGAGTCCTTGACTCCGGCGACCTTTGTGAATAGGGACTCTTTCATGTCACTCCGGCAAGAACTTCGAGACCGTTTTTCCGCTGGAAAAAGCGATTTCCAGGAGTTCGTCAAGCCTTCTCAAGTCAAAGTAAAGGCTTTTCAGGTTTGTATACTCAAAGGACGCTCTGCCGTTTTTAATTGGAATTTCCCTGGTGCCGATTTTGGCTGTGGCACCTTCGTAAATCCGGAGAGGGCGGCATTCAGTATCCTGAAATATCAGATCAATTTTCATTTCGTGAGAAATTGCCACTACAAAACCCGGTATGGCTTCAGCGGATTTTACTCTGATAAATTCCAGGTTCTCGATTATATCGGATAAGATTTCCATGTTATAACCAGTCGAGCTTTCAGCAGCCATTTTTGGGGCCGCCAGGCTGAAAAGAACATCCCTGTGTGTATTACCGCCAAGAGGCTTGGCAAAGAAAGCCGAGACAAACTCAAATCCCACATGCCCTTGATATTCCATTTTTTCCTCTGATCCTAAAATAAATTCAGCAGACGGGCGAGGAAGTCTTCCTGCTGATTCGACTGCGTCGGGAATCAAATAGAACCAGGGGAACCAGGAAAAGTCAATAGACTCGATAAAGAGCTCCCGCTGTTCCAAAAGCCAGGGCGCCGCCTCGAAAAAAGCCCATGAATATTTATCGAAAAAACCATCCTCGATTTTCATCCATGACAAAACCATGTCAAACCACTTTTTCGCTGTTTCCGTATCCGCGAATTTGTCCCTGATTACATGGTAAGCCAGTTGGGCGTTGTCTCTTTTTCTTAAAAAGAAGATAGCCTCTCCCAGTTCTAAGGGCTCATTCATTTTTTCGAGCTTTGCCTCAAGTTTTTTATAAACCTGGGGAAAATTGGCTTTTTTGGCGGTTTCATATGCCAGCCGCGCAAGTTCATCCCCTCTTGGGACAACCAGGCTTTTTTCTCCTCCAAGGCGCAGATACTGGCCGTAGAAAGAAGCCAGGTTATAAGCCACCACCCCCTCTGTTTTTCCCGAGTCCTTATTGTCAAAATCCTTTTTTGCCCATATATCAAGGTAAAATTGAATCTTTTCGTATGTCTTTGAAAGATGGTTTTTTATGCCATCGGCGTTTTTCATGATGATGCCTTTATTTATCCAAGTGTCGAAAAAGTTCTGAATGACAACATTCGGGGCGTCCATACATTTTGTGTTTCGTGTAAGGGCGGTTCGCGAACCACCTCTACGAGGCATCCCCGATTTTCCTGGCTACAGAAACCGGTGGCGTGGGTCAGGTCCTAGCCTGCCCACGTTTCTTCCGCGGGCACGGCATGCCGTGCCCCTACTAAGTCATCCTCCAGGTTTCCGCCCACGTTTCCGCCCCAGCCTCCTGGCTCTATCGTACCCAAGATTATCGACTCCCCTCCGACAATCTCAGGACAGGCAGTGACTCGCTGGGCACCATAGTTTCTTGTACCATCTAAAGGGCAAGTGCATTACATCTCTTTTTTCCACGGAATGGACGAGATTTGGTAAAATACGATAAAATATGTTTAAAACCAATAAGTTGCCAATTAGTTTCAAACAACGCCCGCCCTTGCCAGTACCTCGACAAGCCTCTTCTTGGCTCTGAAAAATCGTACATGCAAGGCGCCTGTTGAAATCCCCAAAGACTCAGCCATAAATAGGTGAAGCTCTTTTGTCTGATTTGATAGATGAAATTCCTCCACCTTTTTTTCGTGATCCTGGAACTCAAGACCAAGTTGTTCTTTGATATAACCGGCTGATTTATCAGAATATTTTCTTCCAAAAGCAAGAAAATGTTCGGTTTCAATAAGATATGAGTCGGAGCTTGCAAGCTCCTTAGCCATCTCTTTTATTTTAACTATGAGTTGCTTTTGACCCAGGATTTTGTCCTGTAATGGCGCCGGGCTTGGCCTCGATTCAAGGATCCCCGGCATCTGGCCGTCACCCACATTTTTTTCTCTATGTTTTTTAATAATCGTTTCATAAAGATGCCGCTTAAAATATATGGACCAGCATGACCGAATGATATAGGAGAAGTAAGTAGTTAGTTTTACTCCCTTTTCCGGATTGAACTTTATTAGGCGGCGCCTGAGTTGAGGTGCGCTTTGGCACCAGTAAAAAAACTCATGAGATTCCAAAACCGCTCCCCCGGCGTCAAAGGAATTGACTATTTTTTTATACGCGCCGGCGACAATCCACCTTTTATATCGATCCATTATCCGGAAAAAAGCCTCTTCGTCTCCAAAAACAGCCCATTTTTCCCACAATAGTTCATCTGACTGAGGTTTTGATTCAGAATTCTCTTTCACTGGAATAGATATATCCTTTAATTGATTTGGAAATGGAATAGTATTATGGGAGAGCCATTGGGTCAAGAAGGAAACAACGGCGGGGATAATGGTTAAGTTACAAGGAGTCTTTTTGGAAAAGGGGAGACCTGTACTTGTTACGTGTCCCC
>CAYSHR010000306.1:0-1225 GCA_964430795.1 uncultured bacterium | reverse complement strand
TTTCCTTGTCAATAAAAATTAACCGGCGTCTTTGATGTAATGGAAACGCCATCAGGTATTTTTACCACAACAAGGCTAAAAGGCTGGGTCATTACAGTAAGCATGGAGGAATTTTCAGGTGGAGATGAAGAAGATACCTGAACCCTGACTATGCTGTTGACATAATCGACTTTTCTTATGCTTGTCCTGTGTCCGCTGGAGGATTTTTCCCCCATAAAAGCGGCGATTACAAAGTAACTGTTAAAGTCAATATTTGGCGGTTTTGGCGCCGGAACCATATTTGAATAGATATTTTTCCACAGAGAAACAAATCCGGTTTTAGTATGAATTTTTACAAATTTCCTTTCATGGACACCGCTGTGAACTCCTTCATATCGTTTGGAAATCATAAGCTTGGTAATATTACCGTCTTCATCTTTCTCTATAACAAGGGATGACGCTTTACCAACTCCCCTGTTCTTTGCTTTTCTAAAACTCCCGGCTGCCTTGCCGGTTTCTTCTTCCATGACTATGCCATCATCAGGAGCATCAGTTAAATCTGGGGATAGAGTATCCCCCGAATCCCCCAATGGCGCCTGGCGCGATAATATTTTGTTCCCACCAACGCCTTTCGCGCCGGAGGCTCTGCCCTCTCCGGTGGCCATGGCCGCGCCTCCAAAAGCTACCCCAGAGGATTCCCGCTCTTTGAGATCGGTCTCAAAACGATCTTCCTCATCAAGGGAATCGGTCACTGTTGGTTCATTGGCCGAAAGAGTTGTCCGAAGGGGCAGGCCGTTATTGTATCTGTCGCTTCTTCTATCCTCGCCGGCTTTATCCATCTTTGCTTTTTCAATAGTTGTTCCGAAACTGTCTTTGCCCGATTCTGTTCTAAGGGCCTTGCTCTCTTTAGCTGGTAGAGCCGCGCCTTTATCCTCATTTTCTTCAATATCCCTAAGGATAAGATCACCATCCCGGGTGTTTCCTGTTCCTGCCAAAAGCTCCGGCTGAGCTGTTTCAAGAATATTTCCAGCGTGTTCACGGTTTCCAATAACAGTGATTTTACTCTCTCTTTCCCTTTCTTCCTTTCCCAGGGCTGATGCTTCAAAGGAGAAGGCGGTTTTGTCCGGCTCTCCGCCAATTTTTCCATTTGCTTCTATTTTTCCTTCAAGTTTGGAAGCCGGTCCTTTGACATCTATGTTTTTTAAATAGAAGCACAAAGAAGTAAAATTACCGGCTTACAAAAATG
>CAYSHR010000305.1:0-5067 GCA_964430795.1 uncultured bacterium | reverse complement strand
ACTATTCCGATTAAATTGGGCAAGGCCATCAGCGCGTTAAATAGCTCTGATATGTTCCAGACAAGTCCAAGTTCCATAAGAGCCCCAACCGGAATAAGAAGGGTGTAGATTATTCTGTAATAAATTACCGATTTTTTGCCGAAAATAAATTCCGTGCTTCTATCGCCATAATAGGACCAGGCCAGAATAGTGGAAAAAGCGAAGAAAAGAAGACCGAAGGTGACAATATACTTCCCAAGGTCAAGAAAAACAGCGCTATCCTTAAAGTAAATTATCATTCCCGGTATAGCGGTGCTAAAAGCCTTGGTGCTCAAAGAGGCGCCGCTGAGCCTGCTGATTACTCCGTTTTCAGGATTGACCACCGGGACATCCCAGGCTCCGGTAACCAAGATAACAAGGGCGGTCATTGTGCAGATCACTATGGTGTCTATAAATGGGCCAAGCATGGCTACCAGCCCCTCCCGGACAGGCTCGGCGGTTTTGGCCGCGGCGTGAGCCATGGGCGCGCTTCCAAGGCCGGATTCATTCGAGAACACTCCACGCCCAATACCGAATCTTAAGGCTGAAGTAACAGTGATTCCGGCGAATCCTCCAGCCGCGGCATAGGGGTTAAAGGCGTAGTAAAAGATGAGCTTGAAGGCGCTTGCCACATCGGAGTGATAAATAATAAGAATGGATATGGACGCCACAACATAAAAAAGACTCATAAAAGGAACGATTCCCTGAGCCACTTTCGCGATTCGTTTTATTCCTCCCAATATTACAAGAGCTGTAAGAGCGGCAATGACTATGCCGGTAAGCCCTCTTTCAATACCAAAAGTATCCTGCATGGCGTCGGCAACGGAATTGGCTTGCACCATGTTGCCGATGCCAAAACTCGCGATCATTGCGAACAGGGCAAAAAGCCATCCAAGCCATCTTTTCCCAAGCCCAATGGAAAGAAAATGCATTGGACCCCCTGATATGGTCCCATCATCGTTCTCTTTTCTGAATTTTACAGCAAGCAGGCATGAGGAATATTTAAGAGACATTCCAAATACCGCGGTGACCCACATCCAGAATACGGCTCCAGGACCGCCAAGAGCGATAGCCGTGGCCACGCCTACAATATTGCCTGTTCCAATTGTGGCCGAAAGCGCCGCGGAAAGAGCTTGGAAATGGGTAATCTCACCAGGGTCCTGAGACCTATCGTATCTGCCGGTTATAAGTTGCCAACCATGAATAAACCCTCTTACTTGAATCAACTTCAAGCGAAAGGTTATAAATATTCCAGTACCCACCAGAAGAGGGACGAGAAAATATGGTCCCCATATAAAAGAGACAAGCCGACTTATTAACCCTGGTATTATATCAAAAATAGTTCTGGTTTCTTCCAATGAACCTCCCCTGGGAATCTACTTGTGATAATGTTGTTTCTATTTGGTTATCAAGGATATGGCATAAGGTCAATTTAAATCTAATTCTCAGTGATTAATGTAGCCTCAATTCCCCGCTAAGGGCGCCCTGCAGTGACAAATTGCGAGTGGCGAATTATGGAATCACATGGGTGGCGTGGGTCAAGCCATTACTTGCCCGCAGTATAAAGTTACAGTGTGATACTACGAAGGCAACGTCCGCCGCGTGGGTGACCCGGACAGAGATCAGGGCGCGGTCAATTCCTTCAGAATTATCGACAGCGACACCACAAATCTCATCGTGCCGAAGGTCGCCTTCAGGAAGATAATAAACCTCCTGAAATTCGACTGGAGACGACAACGTAAACGAGGGCAAGGATATTTTCTGATTGTAAAAAATTATTCTTTTGCCTGTTTTTTCCATGCCCTTCCTTTCTTTGACTTTCAACAAAAACCATGATAATCAATTTTCTTTTGGAAACTGGTGCATTCCCTTTTGGAGAAAACCATTGAATTTTCAGGAACTTATTTTAAAGCTACAGGAGTATTGGGCTGACAAGGGGTGTCTTGTGGTTCAGCCTCTTGATATCGAGGTTGGCGCCGGGACATTTCACCCATCAACTTTTCTAAGGGCTCTTGGGCCCGAGCCGTGGAATGTGGCTTATGTTCAGCCTAGTAGACGCCCTACTGATGGCAGGTATGGAAAAAACCCCAACAGGCTTCAGCACTATTATCAATTCCAGGTGGTAATGAAGCCGTCTCCCAAGGATATTCAGGAGCTTTACCTCGATTCTCTTAAGGCTCTGGGTATTGATTCTTTAAAGCATGACATTCGCTTTGTTGAGGATGATTGGGAGAGCCCGACTCTTGGGGCGTGGGGTCTTGGCTGGGAGGTCTGGCTCGATGGAATGGAAATCACCCAGTTTACTTATTTTCAGCAGGCCGGCGGCATCGACTGCTCCCCTGTTCCCGTGGAATTGACTTATGGCCTTGAGCGCATCGCCATGTACCTCCAGGAAGTTGATTCGGTTTACGATCTAAAGTGGGTTGGCGACTTTACTTATGGCGATGTTTTTTTGCAGAACGAAGTCGAGTTTTCCAGGTTCAATTTTGAATCCGCTGATGTTTCCTTGCTCTATGACCTTTTTGCGAAGTATGAAAATGAATGCAAGGCTCTCTTGGAAGATGGTTTGGTTTTGCCGGCATATGATTACTGCCTCAAGTGCAGCCACGCTTTTAATCTTCTTGACGCGAGAGGCGCGATTTCCGTTACAGAGAGAATGTCATATATTTTAAGAGTGAGAGAGTTGGCCTCGGCTTGCGCGGCTGGATGGGTCAAATCCAGGGAAAAAATGGGACACCCGTTACTTGGCAAAAAGAGTGGAAAAGAGAAAACAGGAAAAGAGATGCTTGTAACCAAACCTGAAGTGAGCGCCTGATATGACTGAAGAACTTTTTCTGGAAATCGGATGCGAGGAGATACCCGCCAGGTTTTTAAATAAAGCCTTAATGGATTTGTCCTCTCTGATCGCGAAAACCCTTGATGATCATGGCCTTGGCTATGGAAAAATCAGAATGGCCGGTGCGCCGAGGCGTCTGGCAGTAGCTGTTTCCGACGTGCCTGGGCGCCAGGAAGATAAAAATATCGAAAGAACCGGCCCATCAAAGTCGGTGGCATTTGATCAGAATGGAACTCCCACAAAAGCGGCTATTGGCTTTGCCCGAAGCATGGACGCGGATGTGGATGCCCTGGAAATTATCTCCACAGACAAGGGCGAATACATACATTTAAAGAAGTTCATCAAGGGAAAACAGACACTGGATATTTTCGCTGAAAGTCTTCCCGAAATCATTTTGTCCATTCCCTGGCCCAAGAGCATGAGATGGGGAGCCAATGCAGCCGGATTTGTGCGCCCTGTTCATTGGCTGGTGGCTCTTTTTGGAAAAAAAATCATTCCTTTTACTCTTTTTGGAGTTGAATCGGGCAACGCTTCTTTGGGACATAGATTTATGTCTCCGGCAAAAGTTGAAGTGTCGTGCTTTGACGATTATGTTTCGGCTCTTCGAGGATCATACGTATTGACCCTGGTTGATCAGAGGCGCCAGGCCATTGAGAAGGAATTAATCCGTATTGGAAATGAACAGAATGCCAAAGTCATTCCTGATGACCGGCTTTTGAATCATGTTGTGAATATTGTCGAGTGGCCCATGGCCCTTGCCGGAAAATTCGACGAGAAGTTTCTGGAGCTTCCAAGGGAGGTTCTTGTAACCACTATGCGGGACCACCAGAAATATTTTGTTCTTGAAAACGAAAAGAGTGAACTGATGCCCGGCTTTGTGACCATCTCGAATATCATGGCGCCTGATCCGGGCGTGGTGATCAAGGGCAACCAGAGAGTTCTCGCCGCACGGCTTGAGGACGCGCGATTTTATTTTGAACAAGACCTTAAAAAAACGCTGGATAATATCGCCAAGGGTCTGGATGGAATGCTCTATCAGGCTGACCTAGGCGCTTATTCTGAAAAAACAGAAAGAAATATCAGAATAGTGAAAAGGTTGTCCGAGGAATTGGTTCCTGAAAAGCAGGAGAATGTGATAGAGACCGCTCGTCTCGCCAAAGCTGATCTAGTGAGCGGGATGGTTGGCGAGTTTCCGGAGCTTCAGGGAATAATGGGTATGTACTACGCGCAAAAACAAGGCGAACCGCCTGATGTCGCCCGGGGAATTATGGAGCATTATCTGCCCAAGGGAAACAAGGATGCTTTGCCGGAAACCGACACAGGCGCCGTTGTGGCCTTGGCTGATAAACTAGACGCCATTTGTGGATGTTTCGGGGTGGGGCTTGCGCCAACCGGCAGCGGAGATCCTTTTGCCCTAAGAAGGGCGGCCCTTGGGATCATTCGCGTTCTGGAGGATAAAAACTGGTTTATCGACCTTGGCGATTATATTGATTTCGCCCTTGCCGGCGTTATGGAAAAAATAAAAATTAAATCGGAAAAGTCGGATAAGCAAAAGCTTAAAAACGAGATAATGGATTTCTTTAAAGGGCGTCTGGCGAATCTTCTCAAAAAACAAAAAATGCCGTCAAAGACTGTGGACTCGGTTCTTTCGGTTCAGTTCAAAGATATTCTCGAGGTAAAACTAAGAGCCGAGGCAGTGGCCCAATTTGCCAAAGGCGATGAATTTGAATCCTTTGTCATCGCTTTTAAACGCGCGGCCAATATCATAACCGCCTCCAAAGACAATCTTGACAATGTGAAGATTGATCCATCTATTTTTGAGGATGAGGCCGAATCAAAATTGCTTGAGGCTGTAAAAAGCGTAAAGTCCGAAGTTGTCGATCTTGTAAAAAAGAAAGATCACCTTGGCGCTCTTGCCGCCATAGCTTCCATTCGCCCTGACGTTGACAAGTTTTTTGACCATGTTCTGGTTATGCACGACGATGGTAAAATCAGGATGAATCGACTGGCGCTCCTTGTTCTTGTGGATTCTCTTTTTACTAATATCGCCGATTTCAAAAAGCTGTAATTTTTCCCTTGACAAATATCTAGGGTATTATGCCCTAAAATTGCGATAAAATAATCATGCGTTAATATTACTTGGGGCAGAAAACGTAGGGGCGATTCGCGAATCGCCCGGAAAAGGAGAATGTTATGGCAACTGAATATTTTGT
>CAYSHR010000304.1:0-5081 GCA_964430795.1 uncultured bacterium | reverse complement strand
GCATCGGAGAGATGATCCGGGACAACCTATATCTCTGCCCGGCATTAGAAGATTTCAGTTTTTCTCAAATCTAAAAGATAGAGCCCTTACGAAAAACTTGAACAGGGCGGCCATGCTTGGGATCGGCGTGACATTTGTCATTGATATTCTAAAACCCATCATCCACGATAATCCCCAGACCGTTTATTGTTACGAGTGCCGCGCGTGTTACGCGACTCAGGACAAATGCGCTGTGGGTATTGCTTATCAGGCGGAGCTTGTAGTAGCCGCGAGGGTCGCGGATTATGGCAGATTTCTTAAAGCCGGTGGGCTTAAATGCGTCAGGTGCGGCGCCTGCACCAGCTTTTGCGTCCAGAACCTCGACCTGCCGATTATCTTTTCTAAAATGCAGCAGATGACAATCAGCGCCATGGAAAAGGGCAGGGTGCGAAATAAAGATATTGAGAAGGCTTACAGAAACGGCCTTATAAATAGAGAGTTTATCGACAAGGTTGCTTTTTGGCTTGGTCATAAAAAATCCAAAAATAATTTGGTGTAGAAATGGCAAAGGAAACAAAGGCTTTTACCTGGAAAGACAGGATAACCGAGATCATCAGCCGGCCCTACAGGCTTGCTTTCTGGATTTTGCTGTTTGGTCTTGCTTTTGCCATGGGTAGATTCTGGTTCTTTCTCGCTTTTGCCATTTACGCTTTTGCCGGAGGGATCAGGCTTAAAAAAACCGGGGCCGGGTGGGTATCAGGAGTTGTTATCATTCTGGCGACATCGTTTTTCGTTTTGCATATGATCTCCTTTGGAAACTCAAAAGAGATTGAAAAATATATTGACCATCACACGCCGATAAATGTTTCGGGGATTAATGACGGTTTATATACAGGGCGTGGTCAAGGAAACAACGGAGAAATTGAAGTAGCGGTCAGGGTAAAAAATGGGAAAATCGCCAACATAGAAACCATGGCCAATAGGGACCCTGTATATGCTTTTGATCATGTTATTGAATATCTCGAAGGGAAAAGCTCGACAAAGATCAATGATGTCGGTGGATACGTTTTTAGAAACAGGGAAAGCGTATACGGCTTTATTGGAGCGGTGGAAAACGCTCTTTTAAAAGCAAGATCGGATTTTCCTGAACAAAACAAGCTTTCAAGGGCGACATTCTTTTTCACCGAGAACAGCACAGGTAGAATTTTTTTAAATACCCTAGCCATTCTTTTTATCGCCATTATCACTTTTGACTTTTTCATCCAGCCGACTCTTGCCAAAGGAACCGGTCAGAGTCTCAACTGTTATAACTGCCAGGCCTGTGTTGGCGCCTGCCCTGTAAAAATGGTGGAGGGTGAACCTTTCCCCATGATTATGGTGACAGAGGCAAGGGCGGGTAACTATGAGAAGGTGGCCGGACTTGCCAAATATTGCGTCGGGTGCGGCAAGTGCGCGTCAAAATGTCCGGTTGGAAATTCAGGACCCACTGTAGCCGGTGCTGGTTATCAAATATGGAAAGAAGGAATCGTCAGAGAAAAAAGAAATGAGAAGACGTTGCTTAACCGAAGACCGACAATTGACCAGATAAGCCAAAAACAGGAAAAAGCGCGGGAGCGGGAAAATGAAAAGCAATAAAATCCGCTACGCCTTTCTTGTTGATCTTAGAAGATGCATGGGTTGCCATACCTGCTCTGTTGTCTGCAAATCGGAAAACCAGGTCAACCTGGGCGTCTGGCGGTCATGGGTCAAGCAGATAGAGAAAGGGCATTACCCATCTGTTACAAAGAGCTTTTTGCCCTTGCTATGCAACAATTGCGAGAACCCAATATGCGTTACAGTATGCCCTGTAAATGCCAACCGGAAAAGAGCAGACGGCATTGTAACTTATGATCCCCATCGTTGTGTCGGCTGTCGGTATTGCATGGCGAGCTGCCCTTATGAAGTGCGATACGTCAATCCTGTAAAGCGCTTTGTTGAAAAGTGCACCTGGTGTCTTCACAGGGTAAAACGGGGACTGGCCCCCGCGTGTGTCGAGAGTTGCCCAAGTGGCGCCAGAGTTTTTGGGAACGTCAATGATCCCCAAAGCAAGATAAGCAAACTCATACATAAGAATCCGGTTCAGGTGCTTATGCCTGAAATGGGGACCAAGCCCAAGGTATTCTATATTGATCTGGACGTTGATGTTTTAGAGACAAAATCAAAGCCGGTTAAGCGCTGGAAAGGCAAGCGTAGATTCGGTTTTTAGCACGATGAAAAAAGGAGTAACGGGAGAATGATCAGACTGCTTTATGAAGTCCACCATCAGCTGAGCTTCGGGTGGCTGATCTCCATCTATTTCTATTTTACCGGCCTTTCCGCCGGCAGTTTTATCATCTCCACAATGAGCTACGGCTTTGGGCTAAAGAAGTATAAACCTATTGCCAAGACCGCGGTTGTTGTGGCGACTCTTCTGCTTTTTGCCGCGCCAATCGGGTTGATTCTGCAGGTCGGTTGGCCTATCAGATCTATCTGGAATCATTTTACTTATCTTAATCCTGCCTCGCCCATGACTTATGGCGCCATATTGCTGGTGGCATATCCGATAAACTGCGTTTTTTATATGATGTACATGTTTCGGGGCGATGACAGGAAGGCCAGACTTTTCGGTCAAATTGGAATACCGCTAGCTGTCTCGGTTCATGGATATACCGGCTTCATTCTGGCCTTTGGAAAAGCCAGGGCATATTGGAATACAGCTCTGATGCCAACCCTATTTCTGGTTTCAGCCATTGTTTCGGGCAATGCCCTGATGATCCTTATCGCCATGGTCAAGATGCGTTATTTGACTGGGGAAAAGAGAATAAACTGGGGAATTATTAAAGGGCTGGCAACTTTGTTCGGGTGGGCCATAGTAGCCGATTTGTTCCTTACTTTTTGCGATATCGCAGTCCTTTCCATCTCCCATGATACAGCCCAAAGTATGACCTGGCTTATTCTCGGAGGTGATTTCGCGCCATTATTTATTCTGATTGAAAATCTTTTCGGCAAGGTAATTCCCATGCTGATCTGCCTTGTCCCGAGTTTAAGAAGACCCTGGTTAATCGTTCTCGCATGCGTACTTAACGTATGCGGAATTTTTGCCATGAGATATATTACGGTTTTTGGCGGACAATATCTGCCTTTGATGTAAAGAGAGAAGATGGACCTGGAAAGAAGACAATTTATTAAACTGGGATTGGCCGCGTCAGCCGGTGTCGCTGCGTCTGGAATGATGGGCGTTGCCGCTTATACCATGACAGGGCGGCACGTCTCCAGAACCACAAGCAATTTTCACAGCCACATCGACACGGTCTGCCGCATATGCCACGCCGGGTGTGGTATCAGGGCTTTTCATGACAAACACGACAACCTTGTCACAATTGCCGGAATCCCAAATCACCCTGTAAACAAAGGGAGAATCTGCGCCAAGGCTCTAGCCTCCATAAATCTTGTATACCATCCGGAAAGACTGATGGATTCTCTTTTCGCCCAGAACAATCGAGGTGGGGAATTCGCTCCAATTAGATACGACAGAGCAGTAAAGCAGGTAGCGACGCTGATTCGCTCCGCAAAAAATAAGGGCGCCTTATTTGTTGTGGATACCGAGGATGATGACCCTTATCCATATCATGCTCTTTTTGAAATGTTTGAAGTGGATCACAAAATCATTTCACGCCCCATAGCAAGAATGAAAAAGAGAAGCGAGATTGATAATAAGGCTTTTTCCGGTCATCCGGATTATTCCCAAAGCAGTTTAGTTCAACCCGATTTAGAAAACGCGCGAAATATTTTGGTCTTTGGCGCCAATCCTTTTGAAGGCGGTCAATATTACATTGCCCTGGCAAAAGAGATTATTGACGCCCGTAGAAACAACGGCGCGAAGCTTTATGTTTTTGACCCGATAAATACAAACACGGCGGGAAAAGCCGATAAGTGGCTTCCCATAAAACCCGGCACCGATTATTTCGCGGCGGCTCACTTGACAAAATTGCTCACAGGTGCCTACCCAGCCCAGGCCACAGAGTTTTATGGCGATCTAAACGGAAAAATAATCGAGAAAATCACCGGAATCAGCGCTGATGAATATATAGCTGTAGCCAGGTCCATTAAAAAAGCGGGGAATGTTTCTATCGTTGTTGGTGATGGAATTTATAACAAGGAGGGTGCCCTCTTTACCAGAAAAAAACTCAGGACTCTTGAAACCATTGGCGGTGGAAAACCATTTTTTGTAGACACCGTGCCCCTGGACCCTGACGGTTTGACACTCTCAATCTCTGATATTGACAAGTTGTATCAGAATGACATCATCAATAAAAGCGGGCGTAAGATTTTCCTCATTACAAGAAGAAGCAACCCGGTTTACCAGGGGTATGGCATGGCTCTTGAAGAGGCCCTTATGGACAAAGAAAAACTGGTTGGGCATTTTTCTATTTGCTCTTTTATAAACGAGACAAACAGATTCGCTGATGTAATCATTCCTGAGAAGCTTCCCCTTGAAGATTGGGGCCTGGTAGAGGCTAACTGGAAGGTCAAGAACCCTACATGGACTTTGCAACGCCCGATTCCAAAATCTCCGGCGGGTATTAAGTCCGGTTACGAGGTTTTTATGGATGTTGTTGCGAAGTTGGGATCTCGTGGCCTTGCCCAGACCCTTGGCAAAAACAGCTCTGAAAGAACCCGGTTGAAGATAGAAAGTATGGGTTTATTCAATCCTGTTTCAAAAGATAGAGATAGAGATTATTTGTTTGTGTCCAGCCCTCCTGACATATCAAAGATCGATGAGGTGCCGGAGGAAGAGGGTGAGAATATCTCAAAAGAGATTTTGGACGCCAAGGTCAAAAAGGAATCTCCCTTTAAAAAACTTTTTATTGATGATGACGGTCTGACCCTTGTAATCCACGACACCAATGTAATGAACGCCGAACTTGCCAACTGCAAATGGCTTGGAGAAATCTCCCATACGAACTCACTCAGACTTAACTCTGATGACGCTGTCAGCCTTGGCATTAAGCAGGGCGACAAAGTGAGAATTCAATCAGGGGCGAAGCAGATCACCGCTAACGCGGATTTGTGCCAAAGCGTGG
>CAYSHR010000303.1:0-5098 GCA_964430795.1 uncultured bacterium | reverse complement strand
AGATGGAAGTCTTAACCTCCCTTTTGATAAGTGACGGCAAACGTGGGTAAGAAGGTCTGGTTTCTATTCAACAGAAAAAGAAAAGAGCGCGGCAAATCTGTTCTTGCGGGAAAGTGGCCCGAAGAAGGGCTTTACGGTTTTTACTCCTTACGAGAAAAAGGATTCAACACACGATTTTCCGATAAAGGGCACAAGGTCGGTTTTTTTTCCAAAGGGTTGAAGATTGTGGAAAACCTCCTTTCCGAAGGCGGAAATAAAATCGGGTTTAACCTGGCCCAGGCTTTCAAATTGAGAAGGGAGCTAAGCGACTCCGATCTTATCTTTGCCACTGCCGACTCCAGCGCTCTTGGGGTCTTGGCATTAAAAAGCATGGGACTTGTCAGCAAGCCGATTGTATATTCCACCATCGGTTTGACTCACAGCTTTTCTGATATGAAAAGCCAAAGGGCAAGGCTGTATAGAAGGCTGCTGGCTCATTGTGACAAGATTATTTATTATGGCCATGGCGAAGGTGAATTGCTGAGAAACATATATAATATTCCTTCGAAGAAAATGGAGTTTATTCCTTTCGGCGTTCAAACCGACTATTTTATCTCTGAGGAGGAAGGAAAAAATCCGCCCCTATCCATTGGCATTGACCATTTGAGGGATTGGCCATTGCTTTTTTTAGCTGCCAAGCAAGTAGATTTTGAGATTGAGCTTGTTTGCAATAGAGACGTTCTTTGTGGAAAAAAGATTCCTGAAAATATTATTCTTCATGACCTGATTCCCATGGAAAAGCTTAAGGCAAAAATGGCAAAAGCGGAGTTTGTAATTTTGCCGGTAAAGGAAAATCCCTATACCGGCGCAACCATAACTCTCTTACAGTCAATGGCATCAGGGCGCCCTGTGGTAATCTCAAAGACCGAGGCTATTAAAGAGGGTTATCATCTGAAGAACGAAAAGAACTGCCTTTTTGTGAAACCGGGCGATCTTGGAGAACTTGTAAGGGGAATAACCAGAATGAAAAAGGAGAAGGCATTCAGAAAACAGATGGGTAAAAACGCGAGAAAAACGGTTGTCAATGAACTGGACATTAAATTTTACACAAAAAGTGTGGCAAAGATATTCCAGGAGCTGATTTCTTGAAAAGAGAAGGGGTAATAAAAAGTAATCATCCATGCCCTTTATGCGGTGATTTCAGAGCTTTTCCTGTAGTTTCAGGAAGGGACAATCTCTTTGACAACCCGGAAACTTTTCAAATGGCCAGGTGTTTCTCATGCGGCATTTGGCGATTGGTGGTTCCATTGGATGATAAAGAGAAAAAAAAATATTATCCACCGGAATACGCGCCCTATAAGGATTCGCGGCCTGTAAAGAAAATAGAGAAATTATCCATCTCTCATATGTTGCGGAAGTGGTATTTTCTTTGGGTAAAAAAGGGCAGGCCCAACGTTGCCTATCTTCCTTTGTCCCAAATGATAAAAACTATTTTTGCCGTTCTAATTACGCCTTTTCAGATATATCGTTTTAATCCCTTTGCCTTTGGTGTAGATGGAAAAAAGGTCCTCGATGTGGGATGCGCTGACGGCCATTTTCTTGCCGAGATGGCCGAACTTGGTTGGGCGCCTGTTGGCGTAGAGATGAACAGGGTGGCAGCCAAAAGATGCGAAACAAGAAAAATTACTGTATACAAGGGCACTTTTCCCAACAAGGAGCTTTCCATAAAGAACAAGGGCGCCTTTGATCTTGTGACAATGCGGCAGGTTCTGGAACATTTTAAGAATCCCGCCAAAGCTCTTGAGGCAGCAAATAAATTGTTAAAGCCAGGTGGATTTATTTGCATCTGGATTCCTGTCACCGGTGGTCTGGCGCCTTCTGTTTTTGGAAGTTATTGGTACAACCTTGACTTGCCAAGGCACCAGGTGATCTTTACCAAAAAGACTCTTATATCCATGCTTTTCAAATGTGGCTTTTCCGCTGAAAAAGTTTTTTCTTTTTCAAGCACTAAAGCCATTACAAAAAGCTATGAAATTTGGTTAAAAAATAATTATGACGGCACCGGTGGGATAAAGGGATTACTTTTTAAAGGGCTGAATACCTTTGCGTTTCCGGTAACAAAGATAATGGATATTATTGGCAAGGGAGACAACCTGGTCGTTATCGCGCGAAAAGTGGATAAAGTTCTTGCACCTGGAAGATAGGGGGGATTGATAAACAGAGTGATGAAAGAAAAAAGGCTTAAAATATTATTCCTTGCCAATTGGCAAAAGAAGTTAAAAAATGTTGGCAGCGACTATGCTTTTTTCAAGCACTTTAGAAACAAGCCGCGGCTTACATTTCTTGGCACTTTCGATATACCCCTTTGGACGCGCTTTGAGAAAAACGTCCTCAGGTTTTATATTCTTCAACCATTATGGGCGTTCTTTTTATCCTTCAAATTCGATCTTGTTATTGGATACTCCAGTCAATCGGCTTTGCCTTTGGCATTTTTGTACAGGTTATTCGGACGCAGAACACCGCTAATTGTTTTTGATGTGGAAACCTTTGGACGCCCTACCGGGAAAATAAAATTATCCATTGTAAAGTATGGGGCCAAAGCAATTAGTCACGTGGTTTACGCATCAACAGGGCAGAGGTATTTTTACAAAAACCATATCCGACATATATTAAATCGGTCTACCCATATTCCAATTGGGATCGGAGAATACAAAAAGAAGCTTGATTTTGAGCAAGGAAGAGATTCAACGAATATCATCGCTATTGGCAAGCACGGGAAAGCCTTTAGAGATTGGAATACTTTAATGGAGGGGTTCGCGCCTTTTTCCGACAACATACGGTTGATAATTGTGGGGCGGGAAACAATTAATTCTGATGATCTTGAAGGCGCGAAGATTCCATCAAACGTGGAATTTTATCCATATATGCCCATCGATGAACTGGGCGATCTGGTTGAAAAATCCAGGTTTGCCATACTTCCATTGCCTGAAAGAAATCAGAGTCTGGGTCAGTTATCCATACTCTTTCTTATGGCTATGGGCAAAGCGGTTATCACGAGCAGAGTTATTGGTGTCGCGGATTACCTTGACCAGGACAAAACAGGTCTTTTTTATTCTCCAGGCAACGCGGATGAGATGAGCTTGGCTATCAGGAAGTTGCTCGATAACCCGGATATGGCTGTGAGAATGGGAAAGGAAGGACATAGAGCTGTTCGGGAAAAATTCAATGCTGAAATTATGGGTAAAAAATGGGAAGAGTGCATCGCCCTTGTTATGGAATCTTTAAAAGGCAAGGGAAAATGAAAAAAAGCCAAGGCATAGGGTCGATAATTAACTTAATTTTCTGCTCCATGGCGCCACTAATTTTCGGATTTCTCTTTGGGAGCATTGAAGCTATTTGTAGCCTGGGGGAGATGAAAACCACCATATCCGAATCCCCCTTTGTCACTGTGAGTTACAGGGTATTTCTAGGCGGCGCTTTTTACGCCCAATCCTTTCTCTTATGTTGGATCGCGATTCTGATTTTCTATTTTATCTTTACTCTATTCATCACATCTTTAAAGAAAATATCACTTCTTGTGTTGGCTGTTTTCTCAAGCATTATTACCGCGGTGGCGGCGCCTTTATGGGTAATGCTAAACAAATGGCTTCCATCTTTTAAGTCTGTGGAAAGCCTGGCCGGCAATTCGATATTCGCCATTACTATTCTTGGGATAGTTATCTTTCTCGCCGCGGTTTTTTCAAATAAAAATGAGACAGAACATAGAAAAAGCGTTTTTCCTCTCTTACTTTTTTGCGCTTTTGAAACATGTTTTCTCTTGGCTCTGTTTTTCGCGTCAAACAGCATTGCCCTTGATGAGCCCGGTAGGATGGATGTGAAAAAGCCGAATATTCTTCTTATAACAGTTGATACTCTCCGGGCGGATCATCTTTCTGTTTATGATTACAAAAAGATTTCCACACCGAATATAGATAGGATTGGAAAAGAGGGAATCAAGTTCGACAGGGCAATGGCGCCGACCAGTTGGACATTGCCGACTCTGGCTACTCTTATGACGGGAGTCCCACAGGAACTTCATGGAATGAACAGGTACGATGTGACCCTTGATCCGGTTTTTACGACTTTGGCTCAGACACTCAAAGGAAGAGGATATCAAACAGCCGCCGTTGTCACCAATGAGTTCATTAATCATCCTTACGGACTTGACAGGGGATTTGACAACTATCTGTTTTCCCGGGACCCGGGGGCCTATCACCCATTTTCCGGCTTGTTTCTTTTTGACTTTCTATTTTCATGGAGGAACGAAAGGCATAGCGCCAGGGTCATGACCGATAACGCCATGAAGGTCCTTGACAAAATCCATGACCGCTCATTTTTTATGTGGATTCATTATATTGATCCACATACGCCATATGGCGCGTGGTATATAAATCGTTTTCCTGAATATGACTCTGGGTACAAGGGTTCTTTGGGGAATGAGTTTGATGACATTGTCGGCATTGATAGCGGCAAGCTGTCTTTAAATGAGAAAGACAAGGAACACATTCTGGCTTTATATGACGCGGAAATTATGTACGTTGATTTTCACATCGGACGGCTTTTTAATAAGCTTGAAAACCTTGGGATTCTTGATGACACTTTGATTATTCTTACATCGGATCACGGTGAGGAGTTTTGGGAACATGGCGGTGTAATTCATGGAAGAAATCTCTATCGAGAATCGGTTCACGTACCTCTTATGATGAGATATCCCAATGAGATCAAAGCAGGGCGGCGAGTGGGAGATGTTGTGGGAATATCCGATCTGCCTGTGACTATATGTGATTTTGCCAAGGTCCGCCCACCCCATACCATGATGGGAAAGAGCCTGTTTGACATTTTCTCGGACATGGAAAACCGCGCCCCTGTTTTTGTTTCACTGGACAAAATCACCGAGAATAATGAGACATTTGTCGCAAATGGATTGTATTCAAACAGGATCACCTACTTAAACCATATGGTTCCCAATATCGGGCAGCAGGTTTTTGATCCATCCTATGATTATTTTCAAACCCAGGAATTTACTGGGAGCGCCAGGGAGCAGGAAATAGAAGAATCGGCAAAGGTTGTGGCTACAATT
>CAYSHR010000302.1:0-5114 GCA_964430795.1 uncultured bacterium | reverse complement strand
TTGGCGTTCACATAATGCTTGTCCTTTTGGTTGCCGCCAACAATAAAATTACCCATTTCAGCAACAGCATGATCAGCGATGGTTCTGATTTTCAAACCAACCGGACCGGAAAAGCCTACAGGAGCGCCTGTCTCTTTCTCAATAACCTCGGGTAATGCCATCTCAAGGGTGTCGGCTTTTAAATACCTCTGAAATTTTAATTCATTGAGTTCGTGATCCCCCCGGACTTGGGCGGCCACAGGCTTGCCATCGGCCATATATACAAGGGTTTTTACCAGCTTATGAGCCTTGGCTTTGAGCAAAGCTGTAACCTCCTCAACCGTGCGAGCCTCAGGCGTATCCAACTTTGTCAGAGGTTTTGGAGCGCCTTCAAAGGGGCTCATATTACCGGCCCTGATTTTGGCCTTCTCCATGTTGGCGGCGTAATCGCAGGCATCACAACTGACAACCCCGTCCTCTCCCGAATCAGCCAGGACCATAAACTCGGCGCTGAATGAACCGCCAATATTTCCCGAGTCAGCCTGGACAGAGCGGAACTTCAGGCCACACCGTTTGAATATCCGGTTGTACGCCTTTTCCATGGCCCGATAGCTCTCCTGGGCGCCTTCTTCATCACAGTCGAAGGAGTAGGCGTCTTTCATTATAAATTCCCTGCCCCGCATAAGGCCGAATCTCGGGCGTATCTCATCCCTGAATTTTGTCTGAATCTGGTAAAGGTTCATGGGGAGGTCTCTGTATGAACGAATATCTCTGCGTACAAGGTCGGTTATGACTTCCTCATGGGTCGGACCAAAACAGAAGTCTCGGTTATGCCTGTCAGCAATCCGCAGCAGTTCCGGACCATAGAAACTCCACCGCCCCGATTCTTCCCAAAGTTCCCGAGGTTGTATGGCCGGAAGAAGAACCTCCTGGGCGCCTGCCCGGTTCATCTCTTCTCTTACTATCTTCTCAACTTTTCTTAAAACACGTAGTCCCAGAGGAAGATAGTTATATATCCCGGCGGTAAGCCTCCTTATCATCCCGGCTCTGAGCATCAACTTATGGCTTATTACCTCGGCCTCGGATGGGGTCTCTTTCAGTGTTGGGATATGGGCTTTTGAATATCTCACTTCTTTGGCTCCTTTTCATACATTTCCCGAATAACATCAGATACAATTTTCACAACATCCCGCTGGTCGGCTTTTTTCCAGAATGATTGCTGTTTATAGATATGGAATTTGTTTTCAGGCGCCGCGATTACACCAACATCCGCCGCCCTGCTCTCTCCAGGACCATTTACAGAGCATCCCATTACAGCCACGTGATAAGGGTGGTCAATGTCCGCCAGGCTCTTTTCCAGCCCTTCAATAATCATAAGTATCTGCCCTTCAAGTCTTCCACAGTTAGGGCAACTAATAAAGTTAATGCCTCTTTCCCTTAGTCCCAGACTCTTTAGAATCTCAAATCCGGCTTTTATTTCAGGTATTGGATCGCCAGTCAACGAAACCCTAATAGTATCGCCGATACCCTCATAAAGAAGAACTCCAAGACCCACGGAGCTTTTGACTGTGCCTGAATAATGGGTGCCGGCCTCTGTAATTCCCAGATGAAGGGGAATGTCCGTCGTTTTGGCGAAAATCCTGTTTGCCTCGATGGTTCTGAAAATATCCGAAGCCTTGAGGCTTACTTTTACGTCATGAAAATCGAGTTCCTTCAGTATCTCCATATGTCCCATGGCGCTTTTAACCATGGCCATGGCAGTGGGACCGCCATATTTCTTTACCACGGATTTTTCTAAAGAACCGGAATTAACTCCGATTCTGATAGGAATTTTTTCCTTGTTGCAGACCTTAACAACCTCTTCGACTCGCTTTCTCTTTCCAATATTCCCTGGATTTATACGCAGGCAGTCAACTCCCGATTCAACAGCGATAAGAGCCAGCTTGTAATCAAAATGAATATCCGCCACCAGGGGAATATTGATGCCTGACCTGATCTTCTCAAGAGCTTTCGCGGCGACTTCATCGGGAACAGCGCAGCGAACTATCTCGCACCCCGCGTCCTCAAGAGCGTGAATCTGCTCAATCGTGGCGTCCGGGTTTTTCGTGTCGGTTGTTGTCATGGACTGAACGCTAATCGGGGCGCCTGCTCCAACCGCGACACTTCCCACATTGACTCTTCTGGTCAGCCTTCTTTTAATCATAAACCTCATATATGGGGCTCTGCCCCATACCTCGCTAAAGGAACCGGCGAGCCGCCGGCGCCGATAACTTTGGAATTCCCATGTTAAAGCTACGCTTTAACTTGAGATTAAAACAGATGTATCATCAACGAGCTTGCCCACGTTACCACGTCTTTTCGAACAGGTTTCTATCCTTGACTAATGTGCCGTCGGGTTATTGCTGCCGGTGGCACACCGGGGTCGTCGGGTTATTGGGTCCGGCGGCACACCGGGGCCGTCGGGTTATTGGGTCCGGCGGCACGCTGGGTTAAAAGATGTTTAACAGCGCGAAAGCCATTCGTCAACGACCCATTTCAGCTTCACCTTAAATGTATTTTTCCAGTAAAATGGCGTTTGCTTTCTCCGCCGGAATATCTTTTAGGCTTTTATCATGGGAAAAAAGAAGAACCTGATGCTTCCTGGATATCTTCTCAAGGACTTTCAATGCCTTCTTTTTTCGTTTTTTATCAAAAGTGACAAATGGGTCGTCAAAGATAAGGGGAAGAGCTTTATTGTCGGCCATCTTTTGAGCCAAAGTAATTCTCGCCGCCAGGTAAAGCTGATCCCGTGTGCCGGCGGAAAGATTCTCTATGGGCAAAGCGCCCTGCCCTGTGGTCAAAGCGGGAATAAGATCGTCGTCAAATGAGACTTTTCTTTCGTTGTCATCCACAAGGGAAGAAAATATCTCACCAACTTCTTTTGCGAAACCCACCAGATATTCACCACGAAATTCGTCCATGGCCAACAATACCCCTTCCTTGGCCAAGGAAATAGCATCCCGTTTTTCGCGAAGAAATTCCATCTGGCTGTCAATATCCACAATCCGTTCATCAAGTGATTCAGGATTTTCAGAGACGGCAATCAGCGCGGCAAGCTCCTCTCTCGCCTTTTGAACACCCACCTTGCCTTGTGCTATTTTAACCTCGATATCATCCCTTTCAGCTTTCTTTTTCGCTAAATCCTCTTGTTTATATTTTTCCAGATCAGGGTGGATTTTTGCCAAATCCTTTCTCTTCTGGTCCAGAACGCCAATCTCTCTAGCCAAATTGGAAAGGGCGAGATCGATATCGGAAATGTTTGTCAACACCTCCAATTGATCTTCATACCGCTCTTTCTCTCTGATAAGTTTCCTGCCTTTCTCTTTTTGAACAAGTAGCCCTGGGAAGGCTTTAACGCCAAGGGATTCAACCTCTTTGGAAAGATTTATCCTTTCTGATTCCAAAGCGAGCTTTTCGCCCTTTTCTTTCTCTTGCTCATAGATAACATTGCGCCTTTCGGTCTCCTCTTTTCGTTTTTTCCAGAACCAAAAACCGTTAAAGGCGATCATCAAAGGGATGAGGAAAAACGGGGCTCCCATCAAGCCAATTAAAAACGACGCGGCAATCGCGCCGGCAAAAGTCAGAGTCCCGCCAATAATAGAAATTAAAAGGGGAATGTTTGCTCGGTTTCTAAAATCCTCACAAACTATAAGGGCGTCCTCGGTTTTTACTTTTTGATCTTCTATTTCCTGTTCAAGTAATATACGGGTTCTGATTTTCTCCTCTGTCTCTTTATCAAGTTTTCCGCCAACGCCAAGCTCGGTAATTTGCGGCGCCAGTTTTTCAAGGTCTGTTTTCAAGTCGGTAATTTTTCTTCTCTTTTTTGTAAAATCCTTATGCTTTGCGGCATGCTCCTTTAGTTTCCGGTCAAAGGCGATATAGTCTGTTCCAACAGTCAGAATCCTGTTTATCTCTTTCACTTTCTTTTGCCATTTTTCAATCCGCGCCGAGTCTGCTTCAATATGATTTTGCAACTCAAGAACTTCTTTGTAAGCGTGACCCGCCTGCTCCTTTCGATTTACAAGATCATCTTTCTTATTCATGGCGATTTCAAGAAGCCGGGGTTTGGACTTGTTTCGGCCATCGGGATTTTTTACCGTAATCTCGAAATAGCCGGCTGTCAGGTTTGCGATAACGGAGTCATAATCGTGGGTGGATTGACCGGAAAGAATCTGCTTGATCTTTTTCGCGGTCGCTGATTTGCCAAGAGATAGCTGGTGTTGTAAAAGAAGGGCGGAAGCCTCAAAAACATCTCTGTCAGCCAGGCCAAGTACCTCTTTTAACAAACCAAGATAAGTTGTAAAATCAGCGCTTCTACCTTTGGAACTGACTTTCGCGTCAAATATTTTCTTTGGGATATCGTCTTCAATAACCGAAACTTTTACGTGATTATCAGCAAAGGATCTATCAAATATATATTCCTTTTCCCCGCTCTTTATTTTCACAGCGGCGCCATAATTCCCTGAAAAGCCAACAGGTCTCAGGGACTGGTTCTCCACGCCAAACAGAGTAGCCAAAATGGATTTTATCAATGTGGATTTACCGGCCTCATTCTCTCCAAGAACCAGGTTCATACCCTCCTGAAATTCCAGTTTCAAGTCCCTCAGATTGGCTACATCGCGGCATTGTAATCCTTGAATTCGAATCACATTCAACCTCTTTCCCTGTGAAGCTCGAATTGGTGGACCAAGAGCCTCAACGCCAGGTTGATTATTCTCTTCTCTTTTGGATCAACGGCATTATCAAGGTCGCGCAAGAGCCGCCCAACAGCTATTCCTCTTACTGTGGGTTCTCCGGCGATGGTTCTGACATCCGCGGCGCCTGATATTTCCGTCTGGTCGATAACATTGAGATAATCAAAGGCGCTGCCGGCCTTTTTCTCAATTCGCTCCTGATTAAGGAGCGCGTCGGTGAGCCCTTTTAAGGTGATTCGAGCAAGCATACCCTTCCCTCCAGCGGCTTTAATCTTTTCCACAATTGCATTTTCATCCGCCAGGGGCTCAATATCCAGTTCCATGTTTTGAACAAGGGTTTTTCCAACCTCAATCTTCTTTATGGAAATTCCCTGTTCAGTCAAAATCACAAGGGCGACATGC
>CAYSHR010000301.1:0-5120 GCA_964430795.1 uncultured bacterium | reverse complement strand
GAGGTAGCTTAAATGAAAACTTTCAGGTGACAACTACCTTGACAAACGGCGAAAGCTTAAATTCAAACCGATGTAATCAAAACCAAGATGACAGTCCAACTTTGTTCCATGAGTTTCCACTTGCACCCATAAAAATCTATTCTCCCCTATGATTTTTTAAATTTAAAAGAAGAACTTTCGATGATCTCTAATGACCACATCTGTCACATCTCTATTGTATAATATGCCAGCCCGAATAAAATAATTCATTATATAGGAGGATTAATCATGGCTGGCCTATTTATTTCCCTTGATACCCTCAGCCGAGCACTCGATGATGTCAGAAATGAGCTCTGCGAACTGAATCTTTTATCAAAACGGATTGATAAAGCAGATGTGATCTTAACCCCTTATCATCCAGGATTGGTGCATGGATACTACATAGAGGATTCCCCCTCCATCTTACAGTGGCTGGGATGGGAAGCCGGACACATCTATATCCCATCAGTGCGTTTATCCATACTTCTGTCTCTCTTTGGCTACAATGATTACTTCTCCCTGCGGCATGTATTACGTCACGAATATGGCCACGCCTTGGCCCACAAACATCCTGGCCTGGTTAAGCGATCCAGGGATTTTAGGGAGATCTTTGGCGGCAGGTATGATAACAGAAAGCGTATTGATGAATACAACCCTCTCATGCATGTCTCGAAATACGCAGCAACCCAGCCAGGGGAGGATTTCGCCGAAACCTTTGCCCTTTATGTGCGAAGCAAGGGTAATATTTTTGGATATTCACATCTCATAGGTGTTTTCATGAAACTATTATTTGTTCATAACCTCACTGAAAAACTTAACAAGGCAGGATAATGCTTTTGAATACAGAATATATCACAGGCTCGACCATATACTCCTACTTTCTAAACAAATGTGATTACCACCTGTGGCTTGAGTGGTTTGGTGCTCCAGGGGAGAAAGTGTCATTAGATGAGAATGAGGATACTAAGCTGCTCATGGAATATGGGATAGAGCATGAGGATAAGATTATAAAAGATATCCAGAAAAAGGCTGAGTGTATCGAACCATCATACAGAAAAAGGAACCTGGATGAGGGGTATCAGGCTACCAGGAAATTGATGGGAAAAGGTGTCTCCTATATTTATCAGGGTGTGCTCTGCCAGAACAAAGAAATTGCAAACATGATAAAGGAAAAGCAGATCCAGTTCCCCAATATGAAATTTATACCGTTTTTCCGGGGAATACCAGACATCCTGGAAAGAAGGGATGGCAAATCCAACCTTGGAAATTACCACTACATTGTGGGTGATATCAAGTCGAGCAGGAAACCCAAGCCCTATCAGAAAATGCAGGTTACCTTTTACTCCTGGCTGCTCGGCGACGTGCAGGGGAGAATACCAGAGACCGGCTACATCATTCCCATCACCGGGGAGAAGGAGTATTTTGACATAGACCTCTATCGGTGGATGCTGAAAGATTTTCTTGAAGAAGAACTTTTTGAGCTTGCTGTAAGTCTAGATCCCTTCTACCACTACACCGGTTTCTGTGAGAATTGTGCATGGTGCGAGCACTGCAGAAAGAAGGCCGGGGAGTCGAACGATCTCTCACTTTTACCCGGGTTAGCGAAAAGGCAGAAAAAGCTCCTCAACAGAAATAAAATATACACCATCTCCGATGCCGCCAATAAAATGGATGTGAAAAAGCTATCAAGCAAATGGGGTCTGGGAAAAAACGGGCTGGAGAGGATAAAGCTCCAGGCAGAAAGCACACTCTCAGGGGAAAAGATCCTAAAAGATTCCCCACGGAATCATCTCAAGGAGGATGCCTCCCTTGAGATATATTTTGATATGGAGTCTGATCCCTTTAGCGATGTGGAGTATCTCTACGGCATTCATCTCATTGACAGAAAAAAGGGCTCAAAAGGTACCACTGAACACTTCCTTGCAAAGAGCAAAAAGGAAGAATGTCCCACGTTTCACAGGTTTTTGGCCAGAATGAAAGCGATTATCGACAAGGCAGAAAAAAGGGGTGGGGAGTGGGTGATCTACCACTATGCACACTATGAGAGCAGCCATATGAAGAAGCTCATGGGGAAGTATGATGATCCCCATAGAGTGCTTGAAAAAATGCTCGAGGAGATGATCGATCTCTACCGGATAATCAGGGAAACAGTTGTGCTTCCCCTTCCGTCTTACTCGATAAAGGATGTGGCACGGTATAAGGAAGTCGGTTTTGACTGGCGAGATGAAGAAGCTTCAGCAGCCATGTCCTATGTCTGGTACAACAACTACTTGAGAGATGGGAATGAAAAGTGGCTCGAAAAGATAAAGATCTACAACGAAGATGACCTTATTGCCACTTACAAAGTTAAGAAATGGCTGTCTTCCTTATAGTGGAGCCTCATTGATGGATGAGTTAGAAGAAAGGTTGCTTAACTATATAGATCGGGAAAGGAGATTTGTGTGGCGTGATTTCCTTGAGCTCCAGGATATGGAGGTTGATGCAAGGGTAGAGAGGGGCATGTGCGTTTCCGGAGTGCGTTGTACTAAAGAAGGGGTTTTTACCTACTCGGATAATCTTTCGAAATTTAGAAGCGGTGAGTTTGTCTTTGTGAATCAAGGCCACCCGATTGGGGAGGAAATCAGGTCCAAAGGAGTGAGGGCTATCATCAGAGAATTCCATCCCGAAAGAAATCAATTTATCATCGATCCCGATAATTGGAGACCTGCAGGGTTTAGTGGCCTCACCGGCAAAAAGAATCTCACCATAGACACGAGAAACGAGGATTTTTTAACAAAAAGATTGAAAAAATCTGTTAATGCAGCTTTTGAGAGCACGAACAGCACTTCAAAAAAAGATAAGAAGTATTTTAAACGGGACTTTCAAAGAAACGCAGAGCAACAAAAATGACAGCAAGGCGCAAAGGTACCTTAAGGGCATTGAGCTCCTTTTAAAACAGGAGGAAGCCTTTATTGATTGCTTCAGGAGAACCTTCAAGTTGATCCAAGGCCCCCCAGGGACGGGTAAAACCTTTCTCCTCGCACACATCATAAGTGCGCTTGCAATGTCTGGGAAAAAGATTTTGGTGACGGCATTTACCCACCGGGCGATCGACAACGTTTTAAATATGGTTGTGGAAAAAACGGATTATAAGAACGTAGCAAAATCAGGAGATGGGCATGGTGACAACCTAGATAAGCGGGTTGGAGAGGTCGTTGACGAGGCAGAAGGCTGCATAATAGGAGCTACGGTGTTTAAAGCCTACAAAGAATACGACCTTAAAGATTACTTTGATGTGGTGGTGTTTGACGAGGCAGGCCAGATGCCCCTCTCCCATGCGATATGCGGCATGCTTCACGGCAGATCCTACATCTTCGTCGGTGACCACATGCAGCTGGGACCAATCGTGGTCGGAAACCACAACGATAAAGAGATGCAGAAATCAATATTTGAATACCTGCATGATCGATACCCGCACGTTTCCACCATGCTTGATGAATCATTCAGGATGAACGAGTGGATTAACGAATTCCCGAGCACGCACTTTTACAGTGGCGACCTCAAGCCCCACGAGAGTGCTCTGGGAAGAAAACTTAAAATTAAAAGCGGAGGAGACTATCAAACCGTCATCGATCCTGATAAACCTGTTGTTTTTGTTGACACAGGTCATGAGGGGTTCATGCAGTCATCCAGAGAAGAAGCCACTTTGTGTGCAGGGATCCTCGTTGAACTGATCGATCGGCACGGAATAAAGCCTTGTGACACGGCGGTTATCGCATCCCACAGGGTGCAGGTGAGGGCTATAACCGATGAGACCTTTAAGCTTGCCGAAAAGGTAATGGGCAAAAAACGGTTGGATCAGGTTAAAAGGGATCTCATAATCGATACGGTTGAGCGGATACAGGGACAGGAAAGGGATGTGATCATAATATCCCTTGCCGCCTCGGATGAAGATTTTATCTTGAGTGAGGCAGCGTTTCTCCTCATGCCAAACAGGCTTAATGTAGCGATAACCCGGCCACGCAAGAAACTGATTATTGTGGGGAGCAAGTATTTCTTCAGGGCAAAACCACTCAACGAAGACAAGTTGTGCATGATCAACCACTTCAAGAAACTATACCACCACCTGAAGGACAAGGGCTGGATAGTTGAACTGAATAATTGAAAGAAGCATCAATGAACAGAAAGCTTGAAGATAGAGTGTTTATTGCCTTTGATGTTGAAACCACGAGTCTCTATGACTTCTCGGGGAGGATAGTGGAGATAGGTGCGTTAAAGTTTGACTTGTCTGGCAGGATATACGGGGAATATAGTGCTTTAATCAATCCAGGCATTCCCATACCGGAAGCTGTTGTTGCCATACACGGGATAAGTAACGAGATGGTTGAGAAAGAGAGGGGAGCCGAGGAGGTACTCCGGGAATTTCTAACCTTCATAGGTGAGAGTGATGCAGTCATGATTGCGCACAATGCCTCATTTGACATTGGCTTCGTCTCAAATGATCTGGCACGGTGCGGGTTAAGCATCCCGCAAAACAAGGTAGTGGACACAGTATCCCTTGCAAAGAAAGTGTTTCCGGAAGCAGGACTTTACAACCTCGAGCACCTTGTCAATTTCCTCGGTATCGGTACAAGTGTTAGCCATCGCTCCCTTGATGACGCTTTGATGGCACGGGAGATATTTTTGCGCTGTGTAAAAAAGGGAGGTCTTGCCAGCGAAAAGGATCTTTACAAAAATGCGAAAGTCCTGCCCTTTGAATCTTCTGTCGATTTCTCTGTTGAGTTCCCTCCGGGATTTGAAAAAATCGGAAAGGCAATCGAAGAGGGAAGTATTGTTAAAATGGAATATTCCGGCGGCACAAAAGGGAAAAAGGTGAGAGCAATCACACCCCTGGGCTTGTTGGGAAAGAAAGGAATACTTTACCTCCCGGCATTCTGCCATATAGACAAATGCGAGAAGTCCTTCAGACTGGACAGAATCGAAAGATTTTGGATTGACTAGTTAATTTTCTCATTAAAACTCCCACCCCACTTAACACCTGCATTTCCCTGTCAATTCTTAAGAAGCTCTGTCAGCAGTTCCGCAACTTAAAATAATTTCTATAAAACTTCCTTCAAAACCAA